>CAXYUI010000259.1:0-2998 GCA_964291975.1 uncultured Formivibrio sp.
ATGGCCTTGTAATCGGGTTTTCCAAAAATGGCCGAGCCCGCGACAAAGGTGTCGACGCCGGCTTCGGCAATCGCGCGGATATTGTCGACTTTGACGCCGCCGTCGATTTCCAGCCAGATTTCGCGTCCGGTTTTGGCGGTGTATTCGTTAATGCGCTGCCGGGCTTGTTTGGCTTTTTCGAGCGTGGCCGGGATAAAACTCTGGCCGCCGTAACCTGGGTTCACCGACATCAAAAGAATCATGTCGACCTTGTCCATGACGTAATCGAGGTAAGACAGCGGCGTGGCCGGATTGAACACGAGGCCTGCCTTGCAGCCGCAATCCTTAATCAAGCCCAGGCTGCGGTCGATGTGTTCGGACGCTTCCGGGTGAAAGGTGATGATGTTGGCGCCGGCTTTGGCGAAATCCGGAATGATGCGGTCAACGGGTTTCACCATCAGGTGCACGTCAATCGGCGCGCTGGTATGCGGACGGATGGCTTCGCAAACCAAGGGGCCGATTGTCAGATTGGGGACGTAATGGTTGTCCATCACATCAAAATGAATGATGTCGGCGCCCGCAGCGATGACGTTGCGGACTTCCTCGCCCAGACGGGCGAAGTCGGCGGAAAGCAGGCTCGGAGCAATACGGAATTGGGACATGGCAAGCTTGGGAATAAGGGAATTGGCCCCATTTTACCGGAAAGCGTCCATCCGGTTGTGCTGATGCGGTGAGGAAAAATCACCGTCAGGCAGCCCGGATGCGCCACAGGGAGATACACCATGAACGACATCCTGCCGTACCATATCGAAGTCGAAGCACAAGCCTTTTATGTGGCGGAACAATCGAACATCATCGAAGACCGCTATGTGTTCAACTACCGCATCCGCATCGCCAA
This sequence comes from uncultured Formivibrio sp., assembly GCA_964291975.1. GTDB lineage: Bacteria > Pseudomonadota > Gammaproteobacteria > Burkholderiales > Chitinibacteraceae > CAXYUI01. The sequence continues at coordinate 878 of CAXYUI010000259.1, forward strand.
TCTGGGCTCCGTGCCCGCCACGCTGCTTTCCCGTCATTGGATCATTCGTGATGCCGATAACGATGTGCAAGAAGTCCGTGGCGATGGCGTTGTTGGCGAGCAACCCATGATCGAACCTGGCGAAGTGTTCGAATACACCAGTGGCGTTGGCCTGGAAACGCCTGTGGCGACCATGCAGGGTAGTTATCGCATGCGAGCAAGCGACGGCACCGAGTTCGACGCCGAAATTCCTGAATTTGTTCTCTCTATCCCCCGGATTTTGCATTGATGAAAGCTTCTGGTAACGACTGGCAAACCCTGAAATCACTGTTCCCCTATCTCTGGCAATACAAGATCCGTGTGATTGCGGCCATGGTGTTGCTGGTGGCGGCCAAAGTGGCCAATGTGGGCGTGCCGCTGGTGCTCAAAGACATCGTCGATGCGCTTGATCCATCCAAAGCCCCCTTGTTGATGCCCGTGGCGCTGGTGGTGGCGTACGGCGCTTTGCGGATGGCCTCGTCGGTATTTGGCGAATTGCGCGATGCGATTTTTGCCAAGGTCACGCAAGGCGCAATTCGTCGCGTGGCGATGCAAGTGTTCAATCACCTGCATGCGCTCTCGCTGCGCTTTCATATCACGCGTCAGACTGGCGGGGTGAGTCGCGATATCGATCGTGGCAGCAAGGGCATTTCCTTTCTGCTGTCGTTTTCGCTCTTCAATATCTTGCCGACGCTGGTTGAAATCTTGCTGGTCGCGGCGCTTTTGTTGCAGCGCTATCACTGGGCGTATGCCGCCATCACCTTTGCCACCATCGTGATCTATGTCGGCTTTACTTTGGGGATTACTGAATGGCGCATGAGCTACCGCCGGGCGATGAACGATATGGAAGCGCGCGCCAATACCCGCGCGGTGGATAGTCTGCTCAACTTTGAAACCGTGAAATATTTTGGTAACGAGGTCTGGGAATCGCGCCGTTACGACGCCAGCATGGCCGAATGGGAGGACGCTGCGATCAAAAGCCAGGTTTCACTCTCGCTGCTCAACGCCGGCCAAGCCATCATCATTGCTTTTGGTTTGACCTTGCTGGTCTGGCTGGCTTCTGCCGAAGTGACGCGCGGGACGATGACCTTGGGTGATCTGGTGTTGGTGAACGCTTTTCTGCTGCAGCTCTATACCCCATTGAATTTCTTGGGTTTTGTTTACAGAGAAATCAAGCACTCATTGGCTGATATGGAGCGCATGTTTAAGTTGATGGACGAACATGCCGAGGTGAAAGACAGCCCGCAGGCCATTGCGCTTAAAACCGATGCGGCTGAAATCCGTTTCGAGAATGTCGATTTTTCTTATGAAACAACGCGGCCGATTTTGCATGGCGTGAGCTTTTGTGTGCCTGCCGGCAAGACCGTGGCGGTTGTGGGGTCGAGCGGCGCGGGCAAATCGACGCTCTCGCGTCTTCTGTTCCGTTTTTACGATGTAAACGCCGGCCAAATCACGATCAATGGCACGAATTTGCGCCAGTTGCAGCAAAAAAGCCTGCGTGAGCATATCGGCATCGTGCCGCAAGATACGGTGCTGTTTAACGACACGATTTACTACAACATCGCCTATGGCCGACCCGAAGCCAGCCGTGAGGAAGTGATTCAGGCCGCCAAGTCGGCGCATATCCACGCCTTTATCGAAAGTTTGCCTGAAGGCTATGAAACGCAGGTCGGTGAGCGCGGGCTGAAATTGTCGGGTGGCGAAAAGCAGCGTGTGGCCATTGCGCGCACCATTCTGAAAAATCCGCCCATCCTGATTTTTGATGAAGCCACTTCGGCGCTCGATTCGCGCACCGAAAAAGCCATTCAGGCTGAACTGAAAGAAATCTCGCAGCATCGCACGACCTTGATCGTCGCCCATCGGCTTTCCACCATTGCCGATGCTGACGAAATCCTGGTGCTCGACGCTGGCCGCATCATCGAGCGCGGCACGCACCGGCAACTGCTGGATGCCGCCGGGCGCTACGCGCAAATGTGGGCCTTGCAACAAAGCGAGCGCAAAGACTGAAGCGTTGCAATTGCCGTTGCCTTGTGTATGAGCCGGGCAATCGGGTCAGCGTTACGCTGGCAAGTAAAAGCGTGGACTGGCCCAATTGGCATGGTC
>CAXYUI010000260.1:0-2985 GCA_964291975.1 uncultured Formivibrio sp.
TCACCCGCATTGGTCACCATGTTCGGCAGGGAATCAGGTTCGACCACCAACACGAAGCGCAGGCTCTTGTAAGCATCCTTACTGAAAATCGAATACAGGCGATCAATATATTCGCTCTTGTAGCGCGCCATGCCGCCGTTGGCTGCCGACAATTCGCCGTTGGACGCAGCGGCCGCACAATCGCGATCCGGCAAGTCATACACGACGAAAGTAGTCGTCATCGCGCCGCCGCGCGCTTTTTGTTGTTTCAGTGCTTCTTGCAAATGGCCTTCCACGCTCAGACGGCCGCCGTTGCTGGCGCCGCCGTCAATCGCAGCGATGCGGTCGATCCACACGCCAGTGGCGTAGGACTTCATTGCACGGGCTTTGGCGATGTCGCTGCTGGCGCTCAATTGAGCCACAGACTGATCGACATATTTGGCGTAATCGGGGTTCACATACATGACGGGGCCGGCAAACGGGTTGCCCGAAGTCACACCCAGATTGGCCGATGCACTCGTCGCAGCACTGCTGCTAACGGAAGAAGCCGCGCTGCTGGTGGCTGCGCTGGTTGCGGCGCTTGAAGTCGCATCCGACGCTGCGCTGGAAGTGGCATCCGACGCTGCGCACGATGTGGCTGCCGAGGTCGTTGCGGACGAAAAACTTGCCGATGAGGAAACCGAAGTCGACGTACTGGTCGACGAGCCGGAAGTCCCAGTATTTACCGTTACCCCCCCTCCGGAGCCGCCGCCGCAAGCGGCCAGCAGACCGGCACACAACAGGGCGACACCGCCAATTGCTTTTGCCATTTCAGAATTCTCCCAAGATGTATTAATTGAATAAAGCCCACGCATCGTACACCAAATACCAATCAATCCAGTAACAACTTTTAACACGCACAATATTGCAATTTAATTAAATGCTAAACAAGAAAATCACATTGAAAAATAAACACTTTCACAATTTCTAATATTCAAAATTTTGAATAAACAAATTCAACAAAAATACAAATAAACAAAATAATTTTTTGACAAATCAATTCGAGAAAAACAAATAATCATCCCAGACCATTCAGGTCCTAACGACAAAGGAGCAATAATGAAAATCCGCAAACTGACCCTGGCCTGTTCCCTTGGCTGCGCATTGTTGCTGGGCACCGCCCAAGCTGCCGACCTGCTGGCGACCTCATTTGCCAACAGCAGCGCGCAAACCCTGACCACGCCGGCATTCAAGCCGCTGCCGACCGATCAGCAAAAGCCCTTGCTGGTGACCACGCATGGCGCGCTGGACGTAGCCGATGGCAAGCTGGTGCTGGCCAACAGCCGCTTTACGCTGGGTGCAGTTTCGGAAGGCGGCAAGGTTGAAGCCTCCACCGCCAGCAGCCGCCCCGCCGGCGCCATCGACTTGAGCAAGCCTTACCAGATCAAGATCAAGATTGCCGAAGCCAAAACCGTGACTGCCGGCAAGGACAATTTCTTCATCTATGTGAATAACAGCACGACCAAACAGGAGGCCTCACCGCTTGGCGTGCCGTCGGTGTTGGCGCGCGTGCCGGTCAGCGAATTGAAAGTGGGAGAGAATGTATTTGAAGGCAAGCTCGGCGACGCGACTTCCTTCTTGCAATTCCGCGCCGAATCGGGCGCTGCGCCCAAGACCGAACCGACCACAATCAGCGCGCAGAAAACCCAAAGCGGCGGAAAGCCCCTTGCGGTCTTCCCCCCCGGCTGCAGACAAAGTGGTTTTCATGCCATCTCAAGTCCCGGCACGGGGCTAGGGCACAACCGCTTTGATTTTGCAGCCTTCTTTTCTATTTCCCCTCTCCTTGAGAGAAGATCTCACTTCGCGATTTCAGTCCTGACGCAAAGCCAGCCAGCCCAGACCGTGGCGCGCCAGCAAGGTGGCCGTTTCGTGCAGCGGCAAGCCCATCACGCCGGTGAAGCTGCCTTCCAAGTGTTCTGCGAAAAGTCCGCCCAAGCCTTGAATCCCGTAACTGCCAGCCTTGTCCATCGGCTCGCCGGTCGCCACATACGCTGCAATCTGTGCCTCGCTCATTTCTGCAAAACGCACACGGCTCAGCGACAGCACCGAATCGCAGCCATTGTGCGTGCGCAAAGCGACCGCCGTCAGCACCTCGTGCGTGGTGCCGGAGAGCGAGCGCAGCATGGCGGCAGCATCGGCCGCATCTTCGGGCTTACCCAAAATCCGGTCGACCAGCGCCACGGTGGTGTCTGCGCCGAGCACCGGCAAAGGCGGCAGATTCTGCGCGAGCATGGCTTGCCAACCGGCTTCGGCTTTGGCGAGTGCGAGGCGACGGACTTATTCGGGCGCAGGTCCGTTTTCAAACGGCGTCCCACCGACCGGCGCGGCAATGCGCTCGAACCCGACGCCAATCTGCGCCAGGAGTTCGCGCCGGCGCGGGCTGCCGGAAGCCAGATAAAGGTCCATGTTTATTCCCGGTGGTAAGGGTGGTTGTTCAGGATCGACACCGCGCGATAGAGCTGCTCGGCGAGCAACACGCGCACCATGCCGTGCGGCAGCGTCATCGCCGAGAGCTGCAAAAGCTGGTCGGCGCGCTGTTTGACCGATGGATCGAGTCCGTCGGTGCCGCCGATGATGAACACGGTATCGCGACCATCGCGCTGCCAGTCTTTCATATTGCTGGCGAGCTTCATTGTCGTCCAGTTCGCGCCGCGCTCGTCGAGCGCCAGTACGCGCGCATCGTGCGGAATCGCCGCCAGAATGCGCTCGGCTTCTTCTGCCATCACTTGCTGCGGCGTACGCCCGGCATTGCGCTTGTCGGGCTTGAGTTCGATCAGTTGCAGCGGAAAGTCGCGCGGCATGCGCTTGGCGAATTCTTCATACCCTGCGGCAATCCAGTCCGGCATTTTGTGGCCAACGGCGATCAGAATGAGGCGCATGGGTCTTCTTTCCAAAGAAAAACGCGGACGAAGGCGCCCGCGTTATGGTCAATACAAGCGCAATTATTCAGCCGAATCCACGGCGCTC
>CAXYUI010000261.1:0-2976 GCA_964291975.1 uncultured Formivibrio sp.
AGTTCGATGCGCAATTCTTCGGCGCGATTGGCCGGGCCGCGCGCGATCAGCTCATGGATGTCGATTTCTTCCATCAGCGCTTCTTTGGCCAGCAGCATGGCTTTTTCAGCGGTGCCGCCGATGCCGATGCCGAGCATGCCGGGCGGACACCAGCCCGCGCCCATGGTCGGCACGGTTTTGAGCACCCAATCGACAATCGAATCGGACGGGTTGAGCATGGCGAATTTGGATTTGGCTTCGGAACCGCCGCCCTTGGCCGCGATGTCGATTTCCACCGTATTGCCGGGAACCAGCTCGTAATGGATCACCGCCGGGGTGTTGTCGCGGGTGTTCTTGCGCGCGCCAGCCGGATCAGCCAGCACGGATGCGCGCAATTTGTTATCGGGGTGGTTGTAAGCGCGGCGCACGCCTTCGTTGATCATGTCGGTGACCGACATCGTGCAATCCCAGCACACATCCATGCCAACGCGAACAAAAACCGTGACAATGCCAGTATCCTGACAGATCGGCCGATGGCCTTCGGCGCACATGCGGCTATTGGTCAGCAATTGGGCGATGGCGTCTTTCGCGGCCGGGCTTTCTTCTTTCTCATAAGCCTCGCCCAGCGCCTTGATGAAATCGACCGGATGGTAATAGCTGATGTATTGCAGGCTGTCGGCGATGCTGTCGATCAGGTCCTGTTCACGAATGCGGGTGCTCATGACATGTCCTTTTTTCTGCCGGAAAAGGCGTTTTCAGTGGTGCGGGGATTGTAGCAAATGACTGACTGCGCGCGTCTTTTCATTGCCATTGCGCCTGCGCGCGCGCTGCGTGAATCCCTCTTTGGACTGGCGCAGCATCTGCATGCAGGCGGCCAGATCGTGCCCGCTGCCAATCTGCATCTGACGCTGGCGTTTCTGGAACAGACCGACCTTGCACGCGTGCCCGATATTCTGAAAATCCTTGGCGAATGGCCAACTGATTTGCCGCCACTATCGCTCGATCGAGTCGGCAGTTTCAAATCGGCGCGCGTGGTGTGGGCTGGCTGCGCACAGATAGACCCCGTCTGGAACGAAGCTGTCGCGGGCTTACAGGCGCGGCTGCGCGAGCAAAACATTGCTTTTGACGACAAAACCTGGCGCGCGCATGTGACCTTGTTGCGCAAAACCACCCTGCCCGATCAAGTGCTGGATCACCCCTTACTATGGTCAGCGACCACACCACAATTGTTTGTGTCGGAATCCGGCGAGCACGGGCCAGTTTACCGCCCGGTCGGCTTGGTGTAGTTTCGCCCGATTCCCGATTCAGGCCAAAACCATGCACTTCGAACACCTTGTCGCCGTTAATGATCTTGCCGCCCCCACCACCAGCATCCTGACCCGTGATCAGCTCTGGCAGGGCTTGCTGCTGCGGGCAGAATCCCCGCAAATCTTCAGCCCGCACATCGAAACCGTGACCATTCTGGAGCGCAGCGCCCATCTGATCGTGCGCGAAATCGACTTCGGCAATATGCAGGTGCGCGATGACATTGAACTGAAAGAAGGTTGCGAAATTCGCTACAGAACCGCGCCCGGCGAAAAACATGCTGGCGGCCTGCTGACGGTGCGCATTGAAGAACCACAGGAATACGCCTTGTTCGTGCGCTTTAGCTACCAGACCCCGGCACCGGAAAACACGCCAGAAGAAATCGAACTGGGGCGTTATCTGAAAAAAATGTGGCAGCAGTTGGATGTGGACGCCATCAAGTTGATTCGGGAACTGGCAGAAGAAGGCCGCTTTAGCGCACATTAAACGATCACGCAGACAGCACACAGGCAAGAAAAAAGGCAGCCGAAGCTGCCTTGGATTTACTGATAAGACGAGTCAATCAGACCGATTCCGGCAGGGAGTTGCCCTTTGAGTTGCGAGGGCACGAAGGCCGCATCCTGAGTCCAGATAATCCAGTCGATTTCGCTCTTGTGCTTGAAGCCCGAATCCATATCGCCAAAACGAACATAGCTGGCGCCCGTTCCCGCAGCATCACGCAAGAGCACCGGGAATGCCGCGCTACCGTACTGGATGATCGGTGTGTCATTGCCATCCACATACACGTGTACATAACCGTGCTTGGCGTCGGTCAGGGTAATGCTGACCTGATAGATGTGGTAACTATCCACGCTGGCAGAAGCACGACAGATCAGTGGCGTAGCGCTGCCATTGTCACAAGCCTCCAGCGCAGCGCCCTGCCAGCTTCCACTTGGGCTGGTGCCATAGATCGAAAGACGAACGCGGGAAGCCGCCGTTTTTTCGGTCGTTTCTGCATCTGCAAAATTGGCTTCGATCTGAAAACCGCGCAGAGCCGAATTGACCGAAGCCGCTTTCAGGCGAGTCAACAAGGTCATGTGCTTCGGGTAGGTCGCGGTGCGCGGCAGTCCATAACGATAATCAACGATTTCTGTCCCGGTATTGCTACTGGCCGAAGTATCAAAAGTCATCAGTCCGGCAGTGGCTGCCGCCGAACCCGTACCATTGGTTTCCTTCTTGCTGAAAGTCGCCGTTGTGCCGTCAGCCAACTTCAGAGCCGCCGGCGCATCCGGCGCCAAATCTGCGCTATAGGTATTCCAGCCCATAGAAGAAACAGCGGTCGGAATCGGGGTCGGTGTTCCGGACAAGACAGGCGTCGGCGTCGGGGCAGTCATCACATTGAAAATGATCTGAACATCCTTGTAGGACAACAGTGCGCCATTGGCATCCACCAGCGCCAACCGCAGAGTGCTGGAATACAATCCGACGGCAAGCCCTGCGGCCGAAGTCGTCACGGAGACGGTTGAGCCATCCGTAGAAACGCTCAGCCAGTCAGGAACAACTTGCCCGACCGGGGCGCCAATCACCAAGAAAGCCCCATTGGAGTTTTGATAGCTCACCTGCAACCGAGCCGTTGCCGTTCCAGAACCGGCTGGCGAGGAGCCTGTCCGAATTTTTGTGTAAACGGGTTTCAGGTTAAGGCTGAGTGATACG
>CAXYUI010000262.1:0-2975 GCA_964291975.1 uncultured Formivibrio sp.
GGGCGGGATGAAGGAGCCGATCGGACGCGCGCGAAGGATCCTGCGCGGTTTTCAGCATCTGCATCAGCTCTGCATCGATTTGCGCGCCTTCGTCCTTGGCGAACGCCGCATTCATGCGGGTCACTGGCGAAGGCTGCCAGGCGTGCAGGCGCGCATGCAAACGATCAAGCTCAGACAGCACCGCACCCGCGTGCTTGGCGGCCACCTCGTCCGGCAAGCCCCAGATTGAAATCTGCACGCGCGTGCCAAACACATAACTTTCCTGCTGATAGACCTCATCCTTGCCGCAAGCAGTGAGCAACAGCAGGAAGTAAACGGCCAGCCATTTTTTCAAGATGATTTCCGTTCCAGCGCCTCGATAAACAGCGCCGCGACATTGATCCCCGACTGCGCGCTGATTTCCTGGAAGCAAGTCGGACTGGTGACATTCACTTCTGTCAGATAGTCGCCAATGATGTCGAGCCCAACCAGCAGCAGCCCCTGGGCGGCGAGCTGCGAGCCGAGTGTTTCGGCAATTTCGCGGTCGCGCGCCGTCAAGGGTCTTGCAACTCCCGTGCCACCTGCCGCGAGATTGCCGCGCGTCTCACCGGATTTCGGAATTCGCGCCAGACACCAGTCCACCGGCTGGCCGTCGATCAAGAGCACGCGCTTGTCACCGTCCACAATCGCCGGAATATAGCGCTGCGCCATGATGGTTTGCGCGCCATTGGCGGTCAGCGTTTCGATGATGGCGCCGATGTTGGGGTCGTCGGCTCGAACGCGGAAAATCCCCATCCCGCCCATGCCGTCGAGCGGCTTGAGAATGATGTCACCATGCTCAGCCAGAAATTCGCGGATATCAGATTCGGTCTGCGTCACCAGCGTCGGCGCGGTGAATTGCGAAAACTTTAGGATCGCGAGCTTTTCATTGAAGTCGCGCAGCGCCTGCCCCGAATTGAACACCTTGGCGCCTTGCGCTTCGGCCAGGGTAAAGAGCTGGGTCGCGTAGTAATACTGCTGATCGAAAGGTGGGTCTTTGCGCATCACCACGCCGCTGAAATCTTTCAAAGCGACATGGCCGGCTTCACCTTCGACATACCAGTCGTGACCGGATTGCGTGGCGGTAAACGTGAGCGGCGCAGCAAAGATTTCGACCACGCCCGCCAGTACGCGCAAGGTTTCAGCCTGCGCCGTCCAGATCTCATGTCCGCGCGCAGCCGCCTCGCGCATCATCGCGTAGCTCGTATCCTTGTAAATCTTCAGGGTTTCGAGCGGGTCGATCACAAAGAGGAATTTCATACTGCCACCTTTTCGGGCAGCACCAGATCCTCGGTCGCTTCCAGTTCCAGCGCCGCCGCCAACAGCGCCAGCCGCGCCACCACGCCGTAGGAATAGAAGCGGTTGGCCTGACAATCGGGCGAACCATCGCAATCGGGCGTATTGGCCGGCGTGGCAAACGCCAGCGGCACAAAATGCATGCCCGGCGCATTGAGGTTTTCATCCGGCCCGCGCCCGGTGTGCACGCGATAGAAACCGCCGACCACAAAGCGATCGACCATGTAAATCACCGGCTCTGCCACGGCGGCATTGATCTCTTCGAAAGTCGGCACGCCTTCTTGCACGATCACTTCCGAGACTTCCAAGCCTTCTTTGACCACGGCCATCTTGTTGCGCTGCTTGCGATTCAGACCCACCACATCGTCCGGCGATTTCACGCTCATCACGCCCATGCCATAAGTGCCGGCATCGGCTTTCACAATCACGAACGGCGTTTCGCTGATGTCATGCTCGGCATATTTGGTGCGGATTTTAGCCAGCATGTCGGAGACCGAATCCGCCAAGGCCTGCTCGCCTTCACGCGCCTGAAAATCCAGCCCGGCCACACTGTCGAAATACGGATTGATGACCCACGGATCGATGCCGATCAGACTGGCAAAGTCATCCGCCACCTGATCGTAAGCCGCGAAGTGGCGGGTTTTGCGGCGCACAGCCCAGCCCGCTTGCAAAGGCGGCAGCAAGGTTTGCTCAAGGTTTTGCAGAAAATCGGGGATGCCGGCCGAAAGATCGTTATTAAGCAAGACCACACACGGATCAAAATCGGCCAGCTTCAGACGGTTGCCGATGCGCTGCACCGGCTCGAGCAACAAATGGCCACCATCGGGCAGATCAAAATTCGTCGGTGCGGTGATTTCCGGATTGATCGAGCCCACGCGCACGCTGATACCGGATTGACGCAGGATGCGCACAATCGCCGCGACATTCTGCAAATAAAAGGTATTGCGGGTGTGGTTTTCGGGAATCAAGAGCAAACGGCGCGCATCCGGACAAAAGCCGTCGAGCGCCATCATGGTGGCTTGCACCGCCAGCGGATGGAAATCCGGATTCAGATTATTAAAGCCGCCCGGAAACAGATTCATGTCCACCGGCGCGAGCTTGTAACCAGCGTTGCGCAGATCGACCGAGCCATAGAACGGCGGCGTGTGTTCCTGCCACTGGTTACGGAACCAATGTTCGATCTCGGGTTGCGCGCTCAGAATTTTGCGCTCCAGATCGTGCAGCGGTCCGGACAAGGCGGTAGTCAGGTGGGGAACAATCATGGTCAGCCTCGCAAAACGGATAATCGGAAACAGATGGAGCCAGAGAAAAGCAAATCAAGCTTTGCCAGTATGGCAATGATTACGATTGGACAGGAATGCCCATTGCGATTGCAGGGATGGGCGCTCTGCGAACGGGCGAGTGAGCGACGGATTTGTTGCTGAATCGCGAAGACCCATCGGGACAGGGAAAACGTCGCGAGAAGGCGTCAGGCAAGGAAAAACCCGGCGAAAAAGCGGAGTTTACTTGGTGTAAATGAGCATTTTTAGCCGGTTTTTGACGCAGCATCACGCCTTCGCAGCAGTTTTACAGCCAGCGCTTTTTGTTGAAGTACCAGAGGGTTAGCAGCACCGACGTCACCATCAGCCCAATCGCAAACGGATAACCCCAAGGCTTATCAA
>CAXYUI010000263.1:0-2962 GCA_964291975.1 uncultured Formivibrio sp.
CTTTATGCGTTTCGCGGATCATGCCAAACAGGCTCAGATCCTGCTTTTCGCCGTCGATGATGAAGTCGGCGTTGAAAATCTTGTGGCGGGAATGTTCCGAGTTGGCTTGCGCAAACATGGTCAGTTCAACGTCGGACGGGTTGCGGCCGAGTTTTTGATAGTTTTCGTCCAAGTAGTCGATTTCGTCCTCCGAGAGCGCAAAGCCGAATTCGGTATTGGCCTTGGCCAAGGCCTTACGACCGCCGGACAGAATGTCCACTGTCAGCAAAGGCTTGGGTTCGAAATGCTGGAACAGATCAGCAGCGGCATCGAGCGAATCGGCCACGCGTTCGATCATGCGATCGTGAATCAAGGGCAAGAGCACCGCCAGCGCCGCGTCATCCCAGTCATGACCATCGACGCGCTCGGCGTAAACCGCCATGCCGCGCTCAATGCGATTCACTTTTTTCAGTCCGCAATGCACTGCGATATCGGTGGCCTTGGACGACCACGGCGAAATGGTGCCGGGACGCGGAGTAATCAGCAGCAACTTGCCTTGCGCTTCAGCAGGCCGCGATGGCTCGCCGTAAGAAAGAATGCGCTCAAGCACATCTTGCTCGTCAGCCTTGAGGGTTTCCGCCAGTTCGGCGAAGTGCCAGAACTCGGCGTAAAGCCGGGCAGCAATGCCTTGCGCAGCCAGTGCTGCGGTGATTTTTTCGATGCGGAAAGAGGAAAGCGCAGCGCCGCCGCGCAGTTTAAGCACATCTGCCATGGTATCGAGCCCGGATGCCGTGAAAATCAAACCTGTCATGATACCCGAATTCTGTAAATTCCTGACGAAAAGCATGGCCGATGCAGGCAAAATCTCGACGGAGCGATCTGGCGCAAGATCGTGATCGCAAAAACATTTATCTTCTGCCCCTGTCTTGCCAAGCCCAAAACAAATGACTCAATCCATGATTCCGCCCCATTTCGGCGCCCGACGTTTTTTTTCCTGGAATGACCAGCAGAAGAAAAAATACGGCGGCCGTGTGCAGAAAGTCTCCGTTGACGCCGGTTTTACCTGCCCCAACCGGGATGGCAGCAAAGGCATCGGCGGCTGCACCTTTTGCAATAACGCCGGATTCACGCCCTCTTATTTACGGGAACAAAAAGACATTGCCCGGCAAATCGAAACCGGGCTGGATTTTTTCAGCCGGCGCTATCCGAACACCCGGCATTTCGTCGCCTACTTTCAGGCTTACAGCAACACCTACGCTAGCGTCGACCAATTACGCGCCGTGTATGAAGCCGCGCTGGCGCACCCAAAAATCGACGGCTTGGTGCTGGGAACGCGCCCCGATTGCGTGCCGGATGATGTGCTCGACTATCTGGCCGAGCTTTCCCGCAGCAAGATCATCGAGCTGGAATTGGGTATTGAATCGTGCAACGACGCCACGCTGGCGCGCATCAATCGCGGCCACAGTTTTGCCGACGCCGAAGATGCCGTGCGCCGCGCGGCGGCTCGCGGACTGGAGGTGGGCGCGCACCTGATGTTCGACCTACCCGGTGAAAGCCGCGCAAGCATGCTGGCCGGCGCTGCCAAACTGTCGGCGCTGCCGCTGGGCTCGCTCAAGCTCCACCAACTGCAAATCGTCAAAGGCACTCAGCTCGCCAATGAATGGCGTCGTGATCCGGACAGCTTGCCGATCATGCCTCCCGAAGATTATTTCGCGCTGGTCGTCGACTTTCTGGAGCAGCTCTCGCCGATGATTGCCATTCAGCGCGTCGGCAGCGAAGTGCCGCCCTCGCACAAACTCGCACCGGACTGGAATATGCGCCTGCATGAGCTACTGCCCCGGCTGGAATTGCTACTGGAAGAAAGACAAACCTGGCAGGGGAAATTGTATCCGGGCGGGCTAGACAAGGCCGATTGATCGCGGCATAATCGCGCCCTCTTGAGATCGACGCTTTCCTCTCGCGTCTCAAACAGATTTCAGGCCGACATGGTGAAATTGGTAGACACGCTATCTTGAGGGGGTAGTGGCTTCGGCTGTGTGAGTTCGAGTCTCACTGTCGGCACCAATCAGATCAACGCCAGTCCTTCGGGGCTGGCGTGTTTCTTTGCTCAACGTCCGCGCCCCTGCACATCAGTTCGCAACAAGGGAGCGAGCTGCAAGCTGCTGCTGTTTTTCCAGCATCTTGCGCTGGATTTCTGGCAAGAGCGCCAGCGCGGCTTTTTCGCCTTCCATCATCGCGATGTTTTTCTGGTCGAAATCGGCCGCGCCGATCTGACCCACGCGCGGGCGGATCACCACATCGGCATGCGCGAGTTCGATCTCGCCCAGACGCTGGCCCATGATGGCAATGGATTGCCCCATGATGCCAAGCATGGATTTGGCCTGTTTGCTGTCGCCGGCTTTTTTCGAAATATCCACCGCAATCACAAAATCCGCGCCCAGTTCGCGCGCAGCGTCGACCGGAACCGGGCACACCACGCCGCCGTCGACATATTTCTTGCCATTAATCAGCACCGGCTCGAATACGCCCGGGATGCTGGACGAAGCACGCACGGCCTGGCCGACATTACCGCGCCCGAACGCCACGCGGCGGCCGGTATCAAGTTCGGTGGCCACGGCCGCAAACGGTTTGGCGAGCTTTTCAAACGGGCGATGGTGGAGCAGCTGGTTGACGAAATCCTGTAACTTCTGCCCCTTAATCAAGCCGCCGCTGAAAATGCGAATATCGCGAATCTGCCCCTCATCCAGACTAAAAGCGCGCGTTTGCAGCTCGTAAGGCCCCATGCCGCTGGCGTACAGACTGCCGACCACACTGCCAGCGCTGGTGCCAGTTACCACATCGGCCTTGATGCCGTGCGCTTCCAGCATCTTGATCACGCCAATATGCGCAAAGCCTTTGGCCGCTCCGCCGCCAAGCGCCAGTCCGATGCGCAGCTTGGGCAAAGGCCGCGGCGTCGGCGTGGGCGTGGGCGAGGCTTCTGACT
>CAXYUI010000264.1:0-2961 GCA_964291975.1 uncultured Formivibrio sp.
GCGACCAGAAATACGCGTTTTCCGAACAGGAAGTCAAACAGTACTTCACCGAACCGACCGTGCTCTCTGGCCTTTTTCACCTGATCGAAACGCTGTACGGCCTGCAGTTCGTGCCCAGTGAGGCGGCAGTCTGGCATCCGGATGTGAAGTACTTCGAGCTGCGCAACAAGGATGGTTCTGAAGTCGGCGGCCTGTATCTTGACCTTTATGCCCGCGCAGCCAAGCAAGGCGGCGCATGGATGAACGATGTGCGCGGTCGCCGCAAACTCGCTGACGGCAGCATCCAGACACCGGTCGCGCTTGTCGTTTGCAACTTCGCCGCCGGCGTCGGTGGCAAGCCAGCGCTGTTGCCGCACGACGATGGCATCACCCTCTTCCACGAATTCGGCCACGCGCTCCACCACTTGCTCACCGAAGTCGATGAACTCGGCGTTTCCGGCATCAGCGGCGTCGAATGGGATGCGGTCGAACTGCCGAGCCAGTTCATGGAAAACTTCTGCTGGGAATGGTCGCTGCTGCCGAGGCTCACCAGCCACGCCGACACGGGCGAGAGCCTGCCCAAAGCCCTGTTCGACAAAATGTTGGCCGCCAAGAATTTCCAGAGCGGTAGCCAGATGCAGCGCCAGCTCTATTTTTCGATCTTCGACATGGAAATCCACCAAAAGAGCGAAGCCGTGCCGGTCAAAGCGGTGCAGGCGCTGGCCGAATCCATCCAGAAGGAACTCGGCATCACCCCGCCCCCCTTCTACAACCGCTTCCCGCAGAGCTTCAGCCATATCTTCGCCGGCGGCTATGCGGCAGGTTATTACAGCTACAAGTGGGCAGAAGTGCTGTCTGCCGATGCTTATTCGGCCTTTGAAGAAGAAGGCGTGCTCAATCCGGAAACCGGCGCGCGCTTGCGCCGCGAAATCCTCGCGCGCGGCGGCGAGCGTCCCGCGATTGAATCCTTCACCGCCTTCCGTGGCCGCAAACCGCAAATCGACGCGTTCCTGCGCCACAACGGGCTCGATTCGGCCCGCTGATCGAATCCACTTCGCCCAAGCAAAACAGGTTCATGTCGCTGACATGAACCTGTTTTTTTATCAATACCGAACTGTCTCGCCCCATCTTTCCTTGCCCTCCTTAAGGCTCTACCAGAAAGGGCATTGATCGCTCACCGCGATCTCGTCACAGCGAAATCCGCTTAGAGCTATGGCACAATCCGCCTGGCATTTATTAAGCGAGTCGGAATATGGCCATCGATCAGGGACAAAAAAAGTTATCAAGCTGGATGCGGATTAGCGCCATCGTCTTGGTTTGTGGCAGCTTCTGCCAGGCCTATGCACAGTCCAATCTGATCCGCGTAGAGTCTCACTGCGATTTGCAATTACAAAACCAGCAAACCATCTCCAGCGAAGAAGCCTTGGCGCAGATGCAGACCAAGCTGGAAAATTTCACCCGGCTTGCCGAAGAAACGCTCGCTACCCGCGCCCGCGCGGTCAGTCTCTATCATCATCTGCAAGAAAAAATGCAGCGCGGCGAGCCGTTTTCTGGTCAGGATATGCAGCGCTTGCACACAGGTTCATCGGATTTACTCACCCAGCGCGCGGCCTTGCTCAATATGGCTGAAGAGCACGAATGCTGGCTGGACGAGCAAGATCCCGCAACGCGCGCCTTGCCTGCCTCTCTGCGCGCGGCCGGCATCAGCATGTCGCTTTCTGCTGCGCTGCTTTTGTATGACAACTATCTGGTTGCCATCTCCATGTATCGCGACAACAACGCGCTGCGCATGCAGTTGAACCGCTCCGACAAAACGCTGGCGCGTCGCCATGGCGAATTGAATGCGATTGCGATGTCGTTCACTTCGGCCGACAAACGAGCGCGCACCCGGCGCGCCATCGTCTGGTATCAAAAACAAGGCGCAAGCCTGCAAAGCGCGCTCGCAGAATTCAGGGGCGGCGATTATCTATCGGGGCTGATCGAGCAAAGCCCGGCCTTAAGCATGGTGCGCCATCCGGCGCCGCTCTCTTATCTAAGCCAGCAAATCAAACAATTGGGATTGGTCACGCTCGACACCCTGCAAGACACGCGCCGCACAGGCACCAATCTTTCGAGCATGTTGTTCGGCAATACCGTCGGCCTGGTTTCAACGCGCCACGGCAAACTGTATGAGCGCGAGGATGTTGCGATCCGCATGCAAGCAACGCTGAAAGCCGGCGACATTTTGCTGGAAAAAACCCCATTCCGACTGACTGACACTTTTATACCCGGCCATTGGGGTCACGCCGCTTTATGGGTTGGCAGCGAGCAAGAACTCAAGGAATTGGGGATCTGGAACAACCCCTTGGTCAGACCGTACTGGCAGCAAATTCGTCAAGGCCGGGGCGTGATCGAAGCCTTGCGCTCCGGCGTGGAAATGAATACCGCCCAAAAGTTCTTGAATATTGATGACCTGGCGGTGTTGCGGCATGGGCGCATTGATCCGGCGACCCGCGCCCAAGTGGTATTGCAAGCCTTCAGCCATATCGGCAAACCTTACGATTTCAACTTTGATGTTGAAAGCACCGACCGCATTTTTTGCTCCAAGCTGGTCTATCTGGTTTACGGCGATCTGAACTGGCCGACTTCGCGCATGTTGGGTCGATCCACCATCAGCCCGGACAACGTGGCGCAACGCGCTTTGCGCGATGGCCCGCTGTCCATTGTGCTGCTCTACCACGATGGCGTAGAAGTCGCGCCAGACACAGCACGCACTCAGATGGAAAAACTGGTGCAGCCGATCAAGATCGCAGCGCGCTAAGGCACCGCATCCAGACTGGCTTCAGTAAACGCCGGATAGCCTGCCGGCCTGTAAGTGTTGAGGTTGCCAAGGAAATTGCCATCTTTGAGCGGAATCGAAGCCGATCCGTAATCAAAGGCATTCAGAAACGCGCGCAGCGTAGCGATGCTCACGCCATCGCCTTTCATCGCCGACCAGCTTGT
>CAXYUI010000265.1:0-2936 GCA_964291975.1 uncultured Formivibrio sp.
CGCCTTGCTCGACATCGACAACTTCAAGCGCCTGAACGACCGTCTTGGCCATGGCGCGGGCGATCAGGCGCTCGTTCACCTCGTCAAAGTCATCCAGGATCTTCTGCGCCCCACCGACAGCGTGGCGCGTTACGGCGGTGAAGAATTCGTCCTGTTGCTACCCGAAACCAGGCAAGACGAGGCCATTCAGGTCGTGCAGCGCCTGCAGCGCGAACTGACCCGGCGTTTTTTCCTGCACAACAATGAAAAATTGCTGATTACCTTCAGCGCTGGTGTGACCGAAGTCGCCCCCGGCGAAGCGCGCACAGAAGCGCTGGAGCGCGCCGACCTGGCCATGTACCGCGCCAAAAAAGCCGGTAAAAACCGCGTCGAAGCGAGCTGATCGGGCGCTATAAATCAGATGTAGCGCCCTTTCACGGCGCAGGACATCGGCCATGCGCACTGTTTCCCTTGTGCTGTTTATTGCGCTTTGCGCTGCGGTGCTCTGGTTTTTCTTGCAGCGCCAAACCTTGCCCAGCTGCATAGTCAGCAGCAATGGCCGGCTTGAAGCCGCGCAAACCGATGTCGCCAGCAAAGTCGGCGGACGACTTGCCGCTGTTCTGGTCAAGGAAGGCGACGATGTCCAGACCGGCCAGATTCTGGCTCGGCTCGATGCCGACGATCTCGCCGCGCAAGTGCGAGCGGCGCAAGCGCAAGTCGCCCAAGCCAGACAAGGCGTCAGCGAAGCCAGAATCGCCATCCGCAAAGCCAGCGACGATCTGGCGCTCAGCCAAAAAAATCTGCGCCGCACCCAAGAACTCATCGCCCAAGGGTTTATCTCAGAAGCCCGGCTCGATCAGGATCGAAGCCTGGAAACAAGCGCGCGCTCAGCGCTGGCACAGGCGCAAAGCCGCTTGACCGGCGCGCAAGCCGCTGTCGATGTGGCGCAGGCGCGCAGTGACAGCCTGCAAATCAACCTGAAAGACACCGAAATCAAAGCGCCGATCAGCGGTCGCGTGCTCTACCAGTTTGTGCGCACGGGCGAAATCGTCGCCGCCGGCAGCAAGCTCGTCACCCTGCTCGACATGCGCGATGTGGCGATGCCGGTGTATCTGCCCGCCACTGAAGCCGGAAAAATCGGCATTGGCGATGCGGCCTATCTCGTGCTCGACGCCCTACCCGATCAAGCCATCCCGGCGCAGGTCAGCTTTATCTCGCCGCGCGCGCAGTTCACGCCCAAGGAAGTCGAAACCCGCAACGAGCGCGAAAAGCTGATGTTCCGCGTCAAAGTGCAGGTCGACGCCGGCTGGCTGGCTAGCAACGCGCGACTCGCCAAACCGGGCATGCCGGGCATGGCCTGGCTGCGCACCGACGCCGCAGCGTCCTGGCCCGCCGCGCTCAAGCCGAGCCGGCCATGACGCTCGCGCGATTTTCTGACGTCAGCCTCTGCTACGGCAAAGTTACCGCGCTTGATGCAATCTGCGTCGACTTGCCCGCAGGCTGCATGGTCGGGCTGATCGGCCCCGATGGCGTGGGCAAATCATCCTTACTGGCACTGCTCTCTGGCGCGCGCCGCCGGCAAAACGGCGTCATCGAAATCTTGGGTCGATCGCTCGAGGAGCCGCATTTTCGCAAAGAGGTTCAGCCCCGCATTGCCTATATGCCGCAAGGGCTGGGGCGCAATCTTTACCCGACGCTCTCGGTCGCGGAAAACATCGATGCTTTTGGTCAGCTATTTGGTCTGAATCGCGCCGAGCGAGCCGAGCGGATGGCCATGCTGCTCGCCGCCACGGGGCTCACTGAATTTGCCAACCGCCCTGCCGCCAAGCTCTCGGGCGGGATGAAGCAAAAACTCGGGCTGTGCTGCGCGCTGATCCATGACCCGGACCTTTTGATCCTGGACGAACCCACCACCGGCGTCGATCCGCTTTCGCGCCGGCAATTCTGGGCGCTGATCGAAACCCTGCGCACGCAGCATCCGGGCATGAGCGTGGTGATCGCCACCGCCTATATGGAAGAAGCCGAGCGCTTTGACTGGCTGGTGGCGATGGATGCCGGCCGCATCGTCGGCACGGGTTCAGTCAGCGAGATCAAGGCTGACTGCGCCACGCTCGAAGAAGCGTTTATCCGGCTTTTGCCCGAATCACGGCGCGCGAGTCATCAACAACTCGTCATCCCGCCGCATCAAGGCCAGAACGGGAAAATCGCGATTGAAGCCGAGCACCTAACCCGGCATTTTGGCGACTTCAAGGCCGTTGAAAATGTCAGCTTTCGCATCGCCACCGGCGAGATTTTCGGCTTTCTGGGTTCGAACGGCTGCGGCAAGACCACGACCATGAAAATGCTGACCGGCCTTCTGCCGCCCAGCGCAGGCCACGCGCGCGTATTTGGCCATGAAGTTGACGCGCACGACCTGCAAACGCGGATGCAGGTCGGCTATATGTCGCAATCGTTTTCGCTGTATGGCGAGCTGACCGTCGCACAGAATCTGGCGCTGCACGCGCGGCTTTTCCACCTGCCGCCCGATCGCATCAAGGCGCGCTGCACCCAGCTCGCACAGGAATTCGATCTCAAAGCCTATGCCGACCAGCCCGCCGCCGGCCTGCCGCTGGGCATCCGTCAGCGCCTCTCGCTCGCAGTCGCGGTCGTGCATGAACCCAAACTATTGATCCTGGATGAGCCCACCTCCGGCGTTGACCCGATCGCGCGCGATGCCTTCTGGCGGCTGCTGGTGCAGCTCTCGCGCGAACAAGGCGTGACCATTTTCATTTCCACCCACTTCATGAATGAGGCTGAACGCTGCGATCGCGTTTCGCTGATGCACGCCGGACAAGTGCTTGCCTGCGACAGCCCGGCCAAGCTCTGCGCGGCGCGCTCGGTGGCGACGCTGGAAGAAGCCTTTATTGCGTCGATTGTGGCGCACACGCCCCTTCCCCCATCCCCTCCCCCGCTTGCGG
>CAXYUI010000266.1:0-2925 GCA_964291975.1 uncultured Formivibrio sp.
TCATGGTTGGCGAAGGCTACCTCGAAGTCGAAACCCCGATGATGCACCCGATTCCAGGCGGCGCCGCAGCCAAGCCTTTCATCACGCATCACAACGCGCTCGACATGCAGCTCTATCTGCGTATCGCGCCGGAGTTGTATCTGAAGCGTCTGGTGATCGGCGGTCTGGAGCGCGTGTTTGAAATCAACCGCAGCTTCCGCAACGAAGGCATGAGCACGCGCCACAACCCTGAATTCACCATGATGGAATTCTACGAGGCGTATGCGGACTACAGCCGCATGATGGAACTCACCGAAACCGTGATCCGTGAATGTGCGCGTGAAGCCACCGGCCACACCGTCATCGAATATCAAGGCCGCACGGTGGATCTTTCCAAGCCGTTCGAACGTCTGACCGTGACGCAGGCCATCATCAAGTACAACCCGCAGTACACCGAAGCACAGTTGCACGACCGCGCTTGGTTGAAGGCCGAGATCGAACGCCTGGGTGGCAAACTGGTGGTGACCGATGGCCTCGCCGGCCTGCAGTTTTCGCTGTTTGAAGCAACAACCGAAGAAAAGCTCTGGGATCCGACCTACATCATCGACTACCCGCTGGAAATCTCGCCGCTGGCGCGCGCCTCGGATACCGATCCGGGCGTGACCGAACGCTTCGAGCTCTTCATGGTCGGCCGCGAACACGCCAACGGCTTCTCGGAACTGAACGATCCGGAAGATCAGGCGGAACGCTTCCTGTCGCAAGTGCGCGCCAAGGATGCCGGCGACGAAGAAGCCATGCATTACGATGCCGACTTCGTCAAAGCGCTGGAATATGGCCTGCCACCGACCGGCGGTTGCGGTATCGGCATTGACCGCCTCGTGATGCTGCTGACCGACTCAGCCAGCATCCGCGACATCATCCTCTTCCCGCAGATGCGGCGCGAAGACTGAGTTGGATCACGACAACCCCGGCCAAAGCCGGGGTTTTGTCTTTTGGAATGCCCCAAATGTTGCCCACCCTACGCACACTCACTTCTCCCAAACGCACCGCGATTGCCAATCTGCGACTGGGAAGCACACTGGCCTTCGTGGCCGGCGCAACCAACGCGGGCGGCTTTCTGGCCGTTGGGCTTTACACCTCGCACATGACCGGGCTGGTTTCGCAAATGGCCGACAATCTGGCGCTGGGGCATGGCTTGCTGGCACTAAGCGGACTGAGCGCCTTTATCGCCTTTCTGATCGGCGCAATCAGCTCAACCCTTTTGATCGACTGGGCTTCGCGCCGTCGTCTTAAAAGCCATTTCGCACTGCCCTTGCTGCTCGAAGCCCTGCTGCTGCTGGTTTTCGGACTCATGGGCGCAGCGCTGGGTGAGCATCTGCCTTTCCTGGCCCCGTTCACGGTGCTGCTGCTGTGTTACATCATGGGTTTGCAAAATGCGATGATTACCCGGATTTCCCAAGCGGAAATCCGCACCACCCATATCACCGGGCTGATTACCGATCTGGGCATCGAACTGGGTAAACTGCTGTACATCAACCACAGCAAAGGCATGACGCCCGTCCTCGCCAATCGCAAAAAAATGCGCATCCACATCACTTTGATCTGCGCCTTTGTCTGCGGCGGGATTTTGGGCGCGCTGGGTTTCAAGCACTGGGGCTATCAATCAACCCTGATTTTGGCGCTGCTGCTGACCAGTCTGTCGGCACTCCCCCTGTTCGATGACGCGCGCACTCGGGCTCGCCTGCTGACCCGCCACTTCAACAAACCCCATTAAACCCACACAGGAAATCCTATGCATCCCGCACTGAATCAAAACGCTTTCTTTATCAAGGAACACGTTGGCATGTTCAAAGCCGCCAACCAGTACGACATCCTTGATCCAGCCAACCAGCAACTCATCATGCAATGCCGCGAACCCCATCTTGGGCTTTTCACCAAGCTGTTGCGCTTCACCGATTACAAGCGCAATACGCCATTTGACGTGCGCATCACCGATCCGCAAGGCCGGCCTGTGGTGACGGTCAAACGCGGGATTTCGATTTTCCGCTCCCGCGTGGAAGTACTCGACGAAAACAACCAGTTGATCGGCCTGTTCCAGCAAAAGCTCTTGTCGTTTGGCGGCAAGTTCGAGGTGCTGGACGCTGCCGGCAACAGTGTGTGCTGGCTCAAGGGCAAATGGACGAGCTGGGATTTCCGTTTTGAACAAGACGGTCGGGAACTCGCGCGCGTCAGCAAGGAATGGGCTGGATTGGGCAAGGAATTCTTTACCTCGGCCGATAACTACATGCTGATCATCAACGACAGCGTTGCGCCCAACGACAAAGTGCGGCAACTGATTCTGGCCGCCGTCATGTGCATCGACATGGTGCTCAAGGAATAATCCATTCAGACCAAGGAGACTTTGTGTACCCGCTTTATCTCTTGCTCGCGCTGGTGATCGGCCTGATCGTCCCTTTGCAATCGGCGGTCAATAACCAGCTCAAAGCCACGCTGGGGGGCAGCACGACGCTGGCCACCCTGGTTTCTTTCATGGTGGGCGTGGTCGTACTGGCGCTATGCGCCGTGCTGACCCAACAAAAATGGTCGACCATGAGCCAGTTGCCGCAAGCCAGCCTTTGGCAATTCACCGGCGGCGTGATGGGCGCGCTGTTTGTATTTGGCACCACCTTGCTCGCGCCGCGCCTTGGGGTGGTGGTGATGCTGGCCATGATTATCAGCGGGCAGATTCTGGCGTCTTTGCTGTTTGACCGATTTGGCTGGCTAGGGCTGCCGGTTCGCGAAATTTCCACACCGCGCCTGATTGGCGCGGCGCTGGTGCTAATTGGCGTGCTCTTGGTCAACTTTGGCGACCGCTTGCGCTAAGCCAAAGGGTGGCTTCATTCCCCCCCAGCCAGCCAGGGCCTGCGCGTCGCGGGCTCCCCCCCCCCCCGCCAACCCCCCGGGTCC
>CAXYUI010000267.1:0-2918 GCA_964291975.1 uncultured Formivibrio sp.
GCCGGCGTATTTCAGCGTGGCTGGCCAGAACAGGGCGTGGAAGTACAGGATGTCCTTGCCGATGAAGTGATACACCTCGGTCTTAGAATCCGCTTTCCAGTACTCATCGAAATCGAGGCCGTTCTTCGCGCAGTAGTTCTTGAACGAAGCCAGATAACCAATCGGCGCATCCAGCCATACATAGAAGAACTTGCCCGGCGCATCCGGAATTTCAAAGCCGAAATAGGGTGCGTCGCGCGAGATATCCCAGTCGCGCAGATCGCCCGCCAGCCATTCCTGCATTTTGTTGGCGGCTTCCGGCTGCAAGGAGCCCGGTTGCGCGGTCCACTCTTGCAGGAAGTCCTGACATTCGCCGAGCTTGAAGAAATAGTGCTCGGACGATTTCAGTACCGGCTTGGCGCCAGACACCACCGAATACGGATTCTTGAGTTCGGTCGGGCTGTAGGTTGCGCTGCAAACTTCGCATGAATCGCCGTACTGATCCTTGGCGCCGCACTTCGGGCATTCGCCCTTTACGAAACGGTCCGGCAGGAACATGTTCTTTTCCGGATCGAAGAGCTGTTCAATGGTGCGGCTGGTGATCTTGCCGTCGGCTTTCAGCGCGGCGTAGATCTGGTAGACCAGCTCTTTGTTTTCCGGCGAGTGCGTGCTGTAGTAGTTATCGAACGCGACATGGAAACCGGCGAAATCGGCCTGGTGTTCCGCGTTAACGCGATCGATCAGTTGTTCTGGTGTGATGCCGGCTTTTTCGGCCGACAGCATGACCGGCGTGCCGTGCGTGTCATCCGCGCAGACATAGTGGCAAGTGTTCCCGCGCATCTTCTGCATTCGCACCCAGATGTCGGTCTGGATGTATTCGACCAGGTGGCCAAGGTGGATGGCGCCGTTTGCATACGGCAGGGCGGAAGTCACGAGAATCTTGCGGGTCATGGCGGGTCTGCGGAAGAAAAAACCCGCCGATTATACCGCAGAAGCGCAGTCGAACCGGACCTGTTTTGCGCGCCGCATCCTGCCTGGACGCGGCTGGCGCAAGGGGGAATCACGACTATATTCTGACATGGGTCGCACAAAAGGATGGTCATGCGTAACGCTGCGGAGCGCTTTCACTCCAAAGATTGGCTTGTGCTGGTGTTGGTGGCGCTGGCTGGTGGCATGGCCAGCATTTTTACAGCCTTGCATATCCACGATCTTGAAGGTCCGCAACAGAGCAGCGGCCTTTTTTTTCTGCTGTCTGGTTTGCTGCTGACGGCCTTTTTTTGCGGCATGGTTTTGTACATTGGACGAACCATGGCGAGTCTGGCTGTGAACTTGCGCGAGCAGCAATCGCTGGTGCAAAAGCTGTTTGATCGCAATGACGACGCGGTACTGCTTTTTGATGCGCAAGGTCGCATTCTGCGCAGTAATCGCGCCGCGCAAATTCTGTTTCACCAACCATCCCTCGAAAATTGCGCCATTCGTGAGTTGCTGGAACCGCAAGATGGCGGCGGATTGTTATTACAAGAGAATGACCAGCAGGGCAATGCGCTGGCGCATCGCGCCGATGGCGGCACGGTGCCGGTGCGCTTTGTGCTCGATACTTGGCGAGAGGGCGGGCAGTGGCGCTCCATCGCCCATGTCTTTTGTGTTGAGGAGCGCGCCGATGCGGAGCGCAACGCGATTGAACAAAGGTTGCAACTGGCGCTAGAGGCGGCGGGTCTGGGCATTTGGTCGCTTTCTGCCGATTACCAATCACTGGAGTGGGATCGCAGCATGCACGTTCTGTACGGCGCGAATCCTGATACCTTCAATCCAGATTTTCAGACTTGGCTGGATCGCATCTATGCCGAAGATTTGCCCGCATTTGAGCAGGCCATTGACGACGCATTAGTTGGCGGTCACTCCTTGCAATGCGAATTTCGCGTGGTGCGCGCGGATGGCTCATTGCGTTACATGATGACGCACGGTCGATTACTGACTGAAGAAGGGCAAACTCGGCTGATCGGCGTGAGTTTTGATATGACCGCCCGCAAAAAAATTGAATTGTCTTTGCGCTTGTCGGAAGAGCGCTTTGCGCTTGCAGCTCAAGCTGCACAAGAAGGCATTTGGGATTGGGATCTGCGCACCGGGCAAATCTGGTTTTCCCCGCAGTGGAAAGCACATTTTGGATATCAAGATCACGAGCTGCCTAATGCTCTGGAGACCTGGAACCGCTTGGTTCTGGCTGATGATGAGCATCGCAATGCTTTTGATTTGCTGGAATCGTTTACCAGCGCGGCGGACGAAAAGTTCGAGATGATCCAGCGCTTCAGGCACAAAGATGGCCATGTCGTGCATATCCGTAGTCGTGCCGTGCATATCAAGGATGAGGGCGGTTTTGTGACCCGCATTGTCGGCTCGCATGCCGACATCACCGAGCAATTGCAGCAACAGGAAGCTTTGCTGCAGAGCCGGGAAACGCTCGATCTGGCGATTGGCAGTGCGCATCTGGGAACTTGGGATATGGATCTATCCAGTGGCCAGATTACCTTTGGCGGTAGTTGGGATTATGTCCATGTGCCGCCGGGGCAAGCGATTCCTGAAATCCAGGTGCGTTCATGTTTGCTGCATCCGGATGATGCGCCGGTGCTGCTTGCCGCCAGTGAAGCGCATTTGTGTGGTGAAAGCCCCAAACGCGATTGCGAAGTTCGCCTGAATGGCCGACATGGCTGGCACTGGGCGCAGATTGTTGGCCAAATTGCGCGGTGGGGCGAAGACGGGCAAGCGCAGCGTATGTTGGGGGTGTTGATTGATATCGACGAGCGCAAGCGCAATGAAGAGGCCTTGCAAGAAGCGCGGCGCATCGCTGAAATGGCCAGTCGCAGTAAAAGTGATTTCTTGGCCAATATGAGCCACGAAATCCGCACTCCGCTCAATGCCGTGATCGGATTCTCAACCTTGCT
>CAXYUI010000268.1:0-2917 GCA_964291975.1 uncultured Formivibrio sp.
GCAAACCCCAATCGAGCAGGCGCGAATATTCCTGAGGATCGTCATTGGCATAGGTTTTGGCGAGCGAAGGCAGCAGAATTGTTCCCAGCGCCACCCCCAGCACCCCCGTCGGAAACTCCATCAAGCGGTCGGCAAAATACATCCATGACACGCTGCCGGAAACCAGAAACGACGCAAAAATAGTATTGATGATTAAAGAGATCTGCCCGACCGACACGCCCATGATCGCCGGCCCCATCTGTCGAATGACCCGCCATACGCCTGCATCACGCAAATTGAAACGCGGTCGCGCCAACATGCCAATCTTTTTCAGGTGCGGCAGTTGAAAGCCCAGCTGCGCAACGCCACCGACCAATACGGCCCAAGCCAGAGCCAGCACCGGCGGATTGAAAAACCGGGTCAAGAACAACGCAAAAACGATAAAAGACACATTCAAGAGCGTGGGCACAAAGGCCGGCACGGAAAAGCGATTCCAAGTATTGAGCACCGAGCCTGCGAGTGAGGCGAGCGAAATGCAAAAAATATACGGAAAGGTGATTTGCAACAGTGTGACGGTCAGGCCGAATTTCTCCGGGGTATTAGCAAAGCCTGGCGCAGACACCCAGATCACGATCGGCGCCGCAACCATGCCCAATACGGTCACGATGACAAGAATGAAACCCAGCACACCGGCAATATTCGCCAAAAAGTGCCGTGTTGCCTCATCGCCTTGCCGAGCCTTGTATTCGGCCAATACCGGGACAAAAGCTTGCGAAAAAGCACCCTCTGCAAAAATCCGGCGCAAGAGATTCGGCAATTTGAAAGCAACGAAAAACGCATCCGTTGCAAAACCGGCGCCAAAGACATTGGCAATAACCGTGTCGCGCACAAAACCCAGTACGCGCGAAATCAGGGTCATCGAACTCACGGCAGCCAGGGTTTTCAGTAGATTCATTTGGGGTAGACAGCGAATGGAATTGGCCGCGATCATAGCAGCCCAGCCAAGTCGCCCCAAACGACGCTAAACACTGCAGGATGTGTACTTGCATCTACCGGAAATAGCGGATATAGTCGGCGGTTTCCGAAATTTGAGTTGGGCCGGTAAGCCGGCCTTCGCATCCCATCAGGAGTTAGAAAAATGGCAAACAGCGCCCAAGCTCGCAAGCGTGCCCGTCAGGCCGAAGCCGCTCGTCAGCACAACGCCAGCCAGCGTTCCGCATTCCGCACCGCCGTCAAGAAGGTGCTGAAGGCAATCGAAGCCGGCGACAAGGCTGCCGCTCAGGCAGTGTACCAAGAGTCCGTGAGCGTCATCGACCGTCTCGCTGACAAGAAAGTCTTCCACAAGAACAAAGCTGCTCGTCACAAGAGCCGCCTGTCTGCAGCCATCAAGGCACTGGCCTGATCGCTTCTTGGAAGAAAAAAAGCCCGCCAATGCGGGCTTTTTGATTTTTTGCGGCATTCAGCGCCCGTGAGGCACCAGACGGAAACTGCGCAAGATACGCCAATAGGCGTCTTCGTCAAAAACGGTGACCCGGCCATCCGGGGCTTCGTGCGGCGCCAGATCAAACGCAATGCGTACATAGCGACCGATAGCCTGCCAGATCGTGGCTGCCAGTCGCTCGGCAAACCAGTCTGGCGATTCGCCCGAGCGCAATTCTGACTCGTGCCGCAAAACGAGAAGCCAAGCCTCATCTATCGCTTGGCGATGCACGCAAGAAGGCGAAATCCAGGCAGCGCGCACGGCAGCAAGCACCCGATCAGCCTCTGAGGCCGACAAGGGAGAGATACTGATCTGGATGCGGTAGGTGGTCGCCATTGCATGAGGCTACAACATTTTCTCCGCAGATGCAGTCTCAATCGCGTGATCGCAAAAGCTTGTGATAAATTTGAATGACCTTCCGAATCAGGTTTTCGCCATGACCGACACCCACAACATGATCTCGCCCGCCAAAATCTTGGTCGTGGACGACTCTCGCATCGTGCGCGCTTCCATCCGCAAACACCTTGCTGCCGATTATGCACTGTTGGAAGAAGGCGACGGCCTGGCCGGCTGGAATCGCCTGTGCGCAGACCCGGAAATCCGCCTGCTGATCTCGGATCTTTCCATGCCAGAACTCGACGGCATGGAATTGGTGGCGCGCGTACGCGCCTCGGAAGACCTTCGTATTCGCCAACTGCCGGTGATTATCATCTCCGGCGAAGAAGATGAGGCTACACGACAACGCTGCGTGGCCAACGGCGCTAATGACTTCATCACCAAATCGGCCGATCGCACCGAAATGCTGGCGCGCGTCAAAGCCAACCTCGACTTGGCCGAAACCCGCCGCACTCTGGAAGAAACTCGCGCGGCCGACCAGCACAAATCCACGGTCGATATTGAAACCGGGATCGCCTCGTCTCACCTGCTGGCGCTGCAACTGGATCAATTGCACGCATTTGCCGTACGCCATGATTCACCGCTGGCGCTGACGCTGATCCGCATCGATCACTTCGAATCGCTTGAACAAACGCTGGGCGATCGCCTTTCGGTGCAAATGTTGTCGATGCTCGCCAAGCTACTGCAAACCAAACTGCGACGCGAAGACACTTTTGCCCATCTGACCGGCCCGCTATTCGCCATTGCATCGCCCGGCGCGTCGCACGAAGGAACCCGGATTCTGGCCGAGCGGCTGCAGCAAACCGTGCACAATGCGCGCATCAATTTCCGTGGCGAAAAACTCTCGCTTTCGGCCACGCTGGCCGTCGTTGCCACCCCAAGCGATCAAACCGCTTCCGCTGAAGCATTTTTTGCCCTTGCCATGCAGCGGTTGGAAGAGATCACCCCAGCAGGCGGCATCGCCATGCCTGAGGCCACACCGGCGGTAGCGCCCGCCCCTCAAATGAGCGAGGGGTTGGCGATGCTGTTGCGCGGTGGAGGGGAAAATCTGCGCGCGGATAG
>CAXYUI010000269.1:0-2880 GCA_964291975.1 uncultured Formivibrio sp.
CCCGTGCACAACTCCTGCTGAAATAAACCCGCGCCCATAAAAAACCGCACACGAGGGTGCTTTTTTTTATGGCAAAGCAAAGCTTACTTGCTGTACTTGGCAACCATCTTTTCCAGCGGAATCGCCTTGATCTTCTCGGCCTGACCCACTGCGCCGAAATCAAGATAACGCGCTTCGCACACCGCGCGCATCGCGGCAATCGCCGGCTTGAGGTAGGAGCGCGGATCGAACTCGGTCGGCTTTTCGGCCAGCGAGCGGCGGATTGCACCCGTCATGGCCAGACGCAGGTCGGTATCGATATTGATCTTGCGCACGCCAAAACGGATGGCTTTCTGGATTTCTTCCACCGGCACGCCCCAGGACGGCTTGAGTTCGCCGCCGAACTGGCGAACCTGTTCTTGCAGGTCTTGCGGCACGCTGGATGCGCCATGCATCACCAAATGGATATTCGGGATCGCTTCATGGATTTCGCGCACGCGCTCGATAGCCAGCACTTCGCCGGTCGGCGGCGCGGTGAACTTGTAAGCGCCATGGCTGGTGCCAATCGCAATCGCCAGCGCATCCACGCCGGTCGCATCAACAAAAGCCTTGGCTTGCGCCGGATCGGTCAGCATTTCGTCACGGGTCAGCGCGCGGTTGGCGCCAATGCCGTCTTCGGCTTCGCCGTGGCCGGTTTCCAGACTGCCCAGGCAACCGAGCTCGCCTTCCACCGAAACGCCGCAAGCGTGCGCCAGCTTGACCACTTCGCGGGTCACATTGACGTTGTAATCGTAATCGGACGGGGCCTTGCCGTCGTCGCGCAGCGAACCGTCCATCATCACGCTGGAAAAACCGAAGCGGATCGCAGAAACGCAGACCGACGGGCTGACGCCGTGATCTTGGTGCATGACAATCGGCAGATGCGGATAGCTGGCGATCGCGCCTTCGATCATGTGCTTGAGGAACTGCTCGCCGGCATAGCGGCGCGCGCCGGCGGAAGCCTGCAAGATCACCGGGCTGCGCGTGGCATCGGCGGCTTGCAAAATCGCTTGCACCTGCTCCAAGTTGTTGACGTTAAAGGCGGGAACGCCGTAGCCGTTTTCAGCGGCGTGATCGAGAACCTGGCGCAGAGATACAAGCATGGGAATACTCCGGGTGCACTTTTCTTAAAGATGGCGAAATGTAGTGCAGCGCCTAGGGGGGCTCAATCAGGGAAAACCGCAACTACGATTTTTTGGCAACAAAAAAGCCGATCAAGAAGATCGGCTTTTTGCACTGCAGCGTAACGGAGATTAGCCGTTAGCGCGGGTTTCCAGAATTTCAACCGCCGGCAGAACCTTGCCTTCGAGGAATTCAAGGAAGGCGCCGCCGCCGGTGGAAATGTAGCTAACTTGCTCAGTGATGCCGTACTTGGCTACAGCCGCCAGGGTGTCGCCACCGCCAGCAATCGAAAAGCCCTTGGACTCGGCAATCGCCTTGGCAATCGCTTCGGTGCCCTTGCCGAACTGGTCGAATTCGAACACGCCCACCGGGCCGTTCCAAACGATGGTGCCGGCGGTCTTGATGATTTCAGCGAGCTTGGCGGCGGAATCCGGGCCAATGTCGAAGATCATGTCATCGCTAGCCACATCGCCAATTTGCTTGGCGACAGCTGGTTCATCAGCGCCAAACTTCTTGCCTACAGCCACATCGGTCGGCAGCGGCACATCGCCACCGCGCGCGCGGATCTTGGCGATCACGGACTTGGCGTTGGCGACCAGATCCGCTTCAGCCAGCGACTTGCCGACTTGCTTGCCTTCGGCCAGCAAGAAGGTGTTGGCGATGCCGCCGCCCACGATCAGTTGGTCAACCTTGTCAGCCAGCGATTCAAGAATCGTCAGCTTGGTCGAAACCTTGGAACCGGCGACGATGGCGACCAGCGGCTTGGCCGGCGCCTTCAGCGCCTTGCCCAGTGCGTCGAGTTCAGCAGCCAGCAAGAGGCCAGCGCCGACTTCCTTGGCGAACTTGGCCACAGCGTGGGTCGAAGCTTCGGCGCGGTGGGCGGTGCCGAAAGCGTCGTTCAGGAATACGTCGCACAGGGCGGCGTACTTCTGGCCGAGTTCGTCGCTGTTCTTCTTTTCGCCCTTGTTGACGCGCACGTTTTCGAGCACGACCACTTCGCCGGCTTGGGCTTGATAGCCTTCCCAATTGGCGATGACTTTGACTTCTTTACCCAACAACTCAGACATGCGAGCCGCAACCGGAGCGAGCGAGTCTTCCGGTTTGAATTCGCCTTCAGTCGGGCGCCCCAGGTGGGACATCACGATCACGGCAGCGCCAGCCGCAAGCGCAGCTTCAATCGTCGGCATGCTGGCGCGGATACGGGTGTCATCACCGATCTTGCCGTCAGCAACCGGAACGTTCAGGTCGGCGCGGATCAGGACTTTCTTGCCTGCCAGCGCGATGTCGGACATCTTGCGAAAAGCCATGTTGGTTTCCTTGTTGAAATAAGCAGAGCCCGTCTGGACTCTGGATTGAAATATCGGGTGCGCAGTTTACCACAGGACGCGAGCCAGATTGGGGAAAACCCCTATGTAGCCACACCCACACGATTGCGTCCACCGCGCTTGGCGACATACAAGCCCTCATCAGCGACTTTGAGCATTTCTTCCGAGTTTTTGTACCGGGATTCCCGCGCCGCCACCCCCAAACTCAAACTGCCTTGCCACTCTCCGCCAGCAGCGCGCACATGCAAAGCGCGTGCTTTATTGCACAAATGTTCAGCCAACAATAAAGCACCCGCTTGATCGGTTTGCGGACACAGAATCAGAAATTCATCGCCCCCCAGCCGGCTCACGATATCTTCATGGCGCACCGATTCACGCAGCATGGCCGCCACCGCCTGCAACACCACATCGCCCG
>CAXYUI010000270.1:0-2871 GCA_964291975.1 uncultured Formivibrio sp.
GGCGCCTTGCGCGTGAACTCGCCGAGCGCCGCGCCGACATGGCGCGCCGCAAGGCTGAAAAAGAAGCGGCCGAAGCCGCCGCCGCACAGGAGAAAACCGATGCGTAAAGCCTGCCACCTTGCCTCAAAACCGCTTTCCAACCGCCAAGCAGGGGGTAAATCATGACGCCCATTTCTCACGCGCCGCACGCCCACGCCTGGGGCTCCATCGGCGAAATCATGCACAAGGTGATGCTGGCGCTCCTGCCTGCGACGCTGCTCGCTTTCTGGAATTTTGGCTGGCCGGCTTTCTGGCTGTGGCTGGTGACCACCATCTCCGCCGCCGGCTGGGAAGCGGCCTCGATCTGGCTCGCGCGCAAGCCGGTGCGCCAGAAGCTGTTTGACCGCTCGGCGCTCGTCACCGGCTGGCTTTTGGCGCTGACGCTGCCGCCGTGGGCGCCGTGGTGGGTTGGCGTGCTGGGCAGCTTTATCGCCATCGTGCTGGCCAAACAGGTATTCGGCGGCCTCGGTTGCAACCCCTTCAACCCGGCCATGGTCGCCCGCGTAGCGCTGCTGATCTCGTTTCCGGTGGTGATGACGCAATGGGTCGGCGCGCTGCCGCTGCAGTCCGGGATCAGTCCGAGTTTCTGGCAGGGCTTGCAAATCACCTTTGCCGGGCAGATGCCGGTGGACGGCATGGCCAGTGCATCAGTGCTGGGCGGCATGAAAGCTGAAATCTCGCGTCTGGGTTATCTGCCTGAACTCGACAAGCTCTTTAGCGGCTGGCAATCGGCAGTCGGTCTGCGCGCCGGCAGCTTGGGCGAATCGTCAGCCCTCTTGATCCTGCTCGGCGGTTTCTGGCTGACCCGCCACTACATCATCGGCTGGCGGATTCCGCTGGCGATGCTGGCCGGGGTGATCGTGCCGGCCACGATTTTCTGGCTGATCGACGCCCAACATTATGCTTCGCCGCTGGTCCACCTGCTCTCGGGCGGACTGTGGCTGGGCGCGTTCTTTATTGCCACCGACCCGGTAACTTCGCCCACCTCCAGCGCCGGGCAAGTGATCTTTGGTCTGGGCTGCGGTTTTCTGACCTATGTCATCCGCGCCTGGGGCGGTTATCCGGAAGGCGTGGCCTTTGCGGTGCTGTTGATGAACGCCCTCACCCCGCTGATCGAACGCGCCACGCCACCGCGCATTTACGGCCGCGACCGCGAAGGCAAACCGTTGGAGAACCAAGCATGACGATCCTGGCTGAAAAACGCGCCTGCTGGCGCACCCTGATGCCCTATCAGAGCGGACTGCTGGCACTGGTCGGCGTGATGACGGCTGCGGCTTTGACGCTGGCTCACCACGCGACCCAAGCGCCGATTGACGCCAGTCTGCAAAAAGACCTGCAAGCTTCGCTCGCGCAGGTGTTGCCGGTCGGCAGCTTTGACAATGCCTTGCTGAGCAGCACCGTCACGCGCCCGCTGGCGGGCGGGACGCGCACCGTTTATGTCGCCAAAAAAGCAGGCCTCGTCAGCGGACTGGTCTTTGAAGTCAGCGGCAAAGGCTATGCCGGCGCGATCCGGCTCGTCATGGGCGTCAGCCCGGAAGGCCGGGTGCTCGGCGTGCGCGTGATCGCCCACACCGAAACACCGGGGCTGGGCGACAAGATCGAAGCGCAGCGCAGCAACTGGATTCAATCGTTTGCCGGCAAGGCGCTCGATAGCGCGAAATGGGCGGTCAAAAAAGACGGCGGCGAGTTCGATCAGTTCGCCGGCGCGACCATCACCCCGCGCGCCGTCGTCCGCGCCGTGCATGAAGGTTTGCAATGGTATGCGGCCGAACGCGCCGAAATCCTGAAGGAGGCTGCCAAATGAAACGCTACCTCGATATCACACGCGACGGGTTGTGGAACCAGAACGTCCTGCTCGCGCAATCGATCGCACTGTGCCCCGCCATGGCGGTGACGAGTTCCGCCACCAATGGCCTAGGCATGGGACTGGCGACCACGGCCGTGCTCGCGGCATCGAATCTGCTGATCTCGTTGATCCGCAACTGGATCAGTCCGGAAGTACGTATCCCGGTGTTCGTTGCGCTGATTGCCTCTTTGGTGACGCTCGTTGACATGAGCATGAACGCCTGGATGCACGATCTTTACAAGGTGCTGGGGCTTTTCATTGCGCTGATCGTGGTGAACTGCGCGATTCTGGGGCGCGCCGAGGCGTCTGCTTCGCGCAATGGCCCGATCGAATCGCTGGTCGACGGCATCGCCATGGGCTTGGGTTTCACCGGCGCGCTGACCTTGATCGGCGCGATCCGTGAAGTACTGGGAACCGGCATGATCTTCCAGCAGGCGCATCTCTTTTTTGGCTCCGGCGCAGCCTGGCTGGAGCAGACCCTCATCCCGGGTTACGGCGGCATGCTGCTCTGGATTCTGCCGCCGGGCGGCTTCATGGTCATGGGCTTTTTACTGGCGGGTAAGCGCGTACTGGAAAAGAAAGTGGCCGAGCAAGCCCTGCGCCGCGCCAGCCAGAAACCGATTCACGCCTGCTAGAAAAGGAATCCGCCATGAAAATCACTCTCGCCTGCGCACAAGCCCAGCAAAGCATTTGGGTACAACTGGATCTGGAAGAAGGAGCCACCGTCGCTGACGCGATCGCCAAAGCCGATCTGCCGCGCCGCTTTGCCCATTTCAAGCTAGAGGAACGCTGTGTCGGCATTTTTGGCAAACCGGCCAGCCAGGAAACCACACTCCAATCCGGCGACCGTGTCGAAATCTATCCGGGCATGGCCATGTAAACGTCTGAATCCTTCGCCCATGGCAGACGCCATAAAAAACAGCGCGCGCAGGCGCGGGGTGTTTGGGTTTGGGAAAAAACACATCTCCCCGTTGTTCTTTCTCCCA
>CAXYUI010000271.1:0-2854 GCA_964291975.1 uncultured Formivibrio sp.
ATGGGCAAAATCACCGCTGTGATTATCGATGACGACAGTGTCTTGCGCAGCTTGACCAGCGCGATCCTGCGCAATGCCGATATCGAGATTGTGGGCGAAGCTTCGCAGGCCGATGCCGGGCTCAAGTTATGTCTCAGTCATCATCCAAAACTGGTTGTGCTGGATATCAATTTGCCCAATGACGCCAGTGGGATCGACCTTTTGCCTGAAGTCTTGTCGATCGAACCTGCGCCCAAAGTCATCATGATTACGGGCGATGCCACGCTGGAGCGGGTGCGAACCTGTTTGCAACTGGGGGCGGCCGGTTTTGTGGTCAAGCCTTTTACCCCGGCCAAACTGCTTGATGCCGTGGGGCGTGCGCTGGGCTTGATCCATTAAAGAATTCAGCCCCGCTTGGCGGGGCTGAATTGGCATGTCGAAGTCTTAGAATAATCCGCTCTTGTAAACCACTTTCACATAATCCCCCAATCGCACCTTTTTGGCCTTTTCCAGGTCATCCGGAACGATCCAGGCGTAATCCTTGGCGATCTGATCGGAAATAGTGCCTTCCAGTATGGGGATTTCGTCGAAGCTCACCTTGTTGGTGAGCGGGTTTTCCGTTTTACGGATCGTGTAAATCGTCAGCTTGTCCTGACTTTTCGCGCCATGATCCGAGCCAATCATCACTTTAAAAATGATCTTGTTTTCGAACATCTGTTTTTCCACCACATAGCCTTTGGGCGCAAAGTGATTTTTCAGGGTGGTGCGGGCGGAATGGATGCTGTTGGCGGTGGCTTGGCGGATCAAGGTGTTGGTGAGATCGCTTGAGCGCTGACAGTAACTTTCCGTGCGATGCGAAGCGCTGCCAGATACGGTGATCGAGGAGAGCAGGCGCAGGCTGGGGATTTCATACAGGCGCACCACGCCGGTCATTGACGCTGAATGATCGCAGTAGGCAGGGGACATCGAGCAGCGTCCTTTTTTGTCGCAAACCCTTTGCGCTTGCACAAAAGACTGGCCATACCCGACGTGATCTACCGACGATTTAATGGCGACATTGGCCACTGCCGGACCCGAATAGCTGCCGGCGCCACGTGCTTCGGCCAGATTCAGTTCATCCCCCAGTTGCATGGCCAAGGTGCGGTCGACCACTTCGACGCTGCTTTCCGAAATTTTCTGTTTGATGGCACTGGTCATGGTTGCGCCAGTGCCGATTTTGGCGACGGCTGAATCGTCGGCATCGAATACGACGACTTTGATCCGGCGCGATTCGAGCTGCTCGGCAGCAGGCATGACGTCTGCTTGTAGTAAAGGGGCGGGGTTGTACTGAGCCAGGTTTTTGATGCTGGTGGCGCAGCCGGCCAGCGACAAAGCCAGCAAGCTGGTGAGAAGGATGCGCTTCATAGGGGTCTCCGTGAGGGTGCGATGAGCCTGTCCTCTTTGTAGCGGATCATGCGGCCGCTGGCATATGAGTGGATGCCCATGGGGCGCGCCAAGCCTGGGGCTTGGCGGCCAAGATCAGGGGCGATCAGCTTGTCGCGAAGACCACCAGAGCAGATGCGCGCCGATCAGGATCATCGGGATCGACAGCCATTGCCCCATCGAGAAATTCAGTGCGAGGTAGCCCAGGAAGTTATCCGGTTCGCGCGCGAATTCGGCCATAAAACGGAAGCCGCCGTAACCGAGCAAGAAGACGGCCGAGGTCTGACCGACTTTGCGGGGCTTGCTGCTGTAAATCCACAGGATCACAAAGAGCGCGATGCCTTCGAGCGCAAACTGGTAGAGCTGGCTGGCGTGGCGCGGCATATTGTCTTGAGCTTGCGGGAAGATCATGCCCCACGGCGCATCCGGCGCGGTGACGCGACCCCACAGTTCACCGTTGATGAAATTACCCATGCGGCCGGCGGCAAGACCCAGAGGAACCAGTGGGGCGAGGAAATCGCCAATCTGGAAAAAACGTCGCCCGGTTTTACGGGCGAAATACCAGATCGCGACCATCACCCCAAGAAAACCGCCGTGAAACGCCATGCCGCCTTGCCAGACCTTGATGATGTCGAGCGGATGCGACAAATAGAAATCCGGTTTGTAAAAAAACACATAACCGAGTCGCCCGCCCAGAATCACCCCGAGCACACCGTAAAACAGCAGATCGTCCACTTCTTCTTTTTTCCAGCCCGGATACATGCCGCGCGCAATGCGCCAGCGTCCCAGCAGCAAAAAGAGCACAAAACCGAGCAGATACATCAGCCCGTACCAGTGAATGGCCAGAGGGCCGACTTGGATGGCGATCGGATTGAATTGCGGATGAATCAACATGGCGGGGTCTGTTTTCGTTAAAATCGCGAGGATTATACCGGGGTTGCAATGCGCGCCGGTTCACTTTTTCCACGCAGCCAGGATCACATCATGCCCGCCTATCGTTCGCAAACTTCCACGCATGGTCGCAACATGGCCGGAGCCCGCTCATTGTGGCGCGCCACCGGGGTGAAAGAGGAAGATTTCGGCAAGCCGATTATCGCGATTGCCAACTCGTTCACCCAGTTCGTGCCGGGTCATGTTCACCTGCACAATATGGGACAACTGGTCGCGCGTGAAATCGAAAAGGCCGGCGGCATTGCCAAGGAATTCAACACCATCGCCATCGACGACGGCATCGCCATGGGTCACGGCGGCATGCTGTATTCCTTGCCGAGCCGCGACCTGATCGCCGATTCGGTCGAATACATGGTCAACGCGCACTGTGCTGACGCGATTGTGTGCATCTCGAACTGCGACAAGATCACGCCGGGCATGCTGATGGCGGCAATGCGCCTCAATATCCCAGTGATTTTTGTGTCCGGCGGCCCGATGGAAGCCGGCAAGGTGGACTGGCGCG
>CAXYUI010000272.1:0-2819 GCA_964291975.1 uncultured Formivibrio sp.
CGACGCGGTTTCACCTGTACGGCACGATGCACTTGGCGCCAATGGGCAAAAAGCTGCCGCTCAAGCATTCTGTGTTGCAAACGCTGGCTCAATCCGACCGTGTTTTTGTTGAACTGGTTTTGCCCGAATATGCCGATGAACCGGGGCATGTGGCGCAGGCGTCCCAGCCGGCCTCTGCGAATTTATTGGAACAATTTGCGGAAAAAGGCGCAACAATCGGCGCCAAACCGACCAAGTATTGCAACTTCACATTTGCCGGGCCGGATTATTGGGTGAGCTATTTGGCGATTCGGGAAGGGATTTTGCTGCGTGGATTAGAAACGCTGGAAGAGCGTGTCGCCCTGTTTAAAAAGATCCCGCAGGATGATTTGAAAAAAAGTCCGCTCTATCGCGAGTTGCAAAAGGTGGTGAAAACCAAAGCGCTTTCCGAGCGGGAAGAACGGACGGCTTGCCAAGAAGTCCAGTCGCAGTGGAATGATTGGTATGCGGAAAATTCAGCCGAAACTGAAAAAAGAGCGGATCGGGCGGCCGATGATCCCTTGATGAAAGTCCTTGTGCTCGAACGCAATGCATTGTTTTACCAGCGCATGCAAAGCGCGCTACAAGATCAGCGCAAAACTCTGTTTGTCATGGGCGCCGCGCACTTGTACGGCAAGGACGGGCTGCTTCAGCGTTTTCGTGCTGATGGATATGCGCTCAAATTGCTGAAATAGCGTTAACCCGGCATCTGGAACGGGTCTGCATAGGTTTTGGCAATGTGCAAAAACGCTTCGGCATGCGCCAGAAATAGGTCGGTGATTTCTGGATCGAACTGGATGCCGCGCAGGCCGGCGATTTGCTCGACCGCCAGATGATGCGGAAACGCAGGTTTATAGATGCGGCGATGAATCAGCGCGTCGTACACATCGGCCAAGGCCACCAAGCGCGCGCCCAGTGGAATTTCCTCGCCCTTCAAGCCTTGCGGATAACCGCTGCCATCCCAGTATTCGTGGTGCGAAAGGGCAATTTCGCGCGCCGCGCTCAGTAAAGGGCTGAAAACGCCCAGCCGCAGTTCGGCTTTTTCGATGGTATCGGCGCCGATCTGGGCGTGCAGTTTCATGATCTCGAATTCAAGGCGATCCAGACGGCCATCGTGCAGCAGGATGCGATCCGGGATCGCGATCTTGCCAATGTCGTGCAAAACCGCGGCCTGGCCGAGAATTTCGATGGCGGCGTCATCGAGTTCATGGTGCACGCCACGATGTTCGCGCAGCAGGTGCGCGAGCTTTTCGGTATAGAGCTGCACGCGCAGGATGTGATTGCCGGATTCCTGATCGCGCGTCTCCGCCAGTGCGGCAATGGCCGCGAGCGCGGCTTTTTCAGCAGAAAGGGTTTTCATGGGTGTCATCCCTCTGGCAAAGGCCATAGCCCACTATATGCGGCGCATGCCAAAACGTCGCCGCTCGCGTGATCGAATGCCCGGTTTGCCCGTGCAAGCGGTATCATTGCGCACCCAAAAAGGATCTCGAACATGGAACCTGTCCGTCTTTCCAAGCGCATGGCCGAACTGGGTCTGTGCTCGCGTCGCGAAGCCGATGAATATATTGCCCAAGGCTGGGTCAAGGTCGATGGCGTGATCGTCGACGTGCTCGGCAGCAAGGTGCTGCCCGATCAGAACATCACGCTGGAAAAATCCGCCCAGTTCGCGCAGGCGCAGCGCATGACCGTGCTGATCAACAAGCCGGTCGGCTATGTGTCCGGTCAAGCCGAAAAAGGCTATCTGCCCGCGGTGGTGCTGTTCAAGCCGGAAAACCAGTGGGTGGAAGACCCGAGCGGCGTGAAGTTCGGCCCGCATCATTTGCGCGGGCTAGCGCCGGCTGGGCGGCTGGACATCGACTCGGTGGGACTGTTGGTGCTGACGCAAGATGGCCGCATCGCCAAGCAACTGATCGGCGAAGATTCGCAGGTCGAAAAAGAATATATGGTGCGCGTTGAGGGCAAGCTTTCCGACGCCAATCTCAAGCTGCTCAACCACGGTCTGTCGCTCGACGGCGAAGCGCTCAAGCCTGCGCGCGTCTGGTGGCAAAACGAAGACCAGCTGCGTTTCATTCTGAAAGAAGGCAAGAAGCGCCAGATCCGCCGCATGTGCGAACTGGTCGGCCTGAAAGTGGTCGGCCTCAAGCGCATCCGCATCGGCCGCATCA
Source organism: uncultured Formivibrio sp. (assembly GCA_964291975.1). Lineage (GTDB taxonomy): Bacteria > Pseudomonadota > Gammaproteobacteria > Burkholderiales > Chitinibacteraceae > CAXYUI01. Next base: position 2,184 of record CAXYUI010000272.1, read on the forward strand.
TGCTCGGCAATCTGCCCACCGGCCAGTGGCGCTTTCTTGGCCCCGACGAGCGTTTCTGATGCGTGCGGATTTATTGCTGGTCGAGCTGGGTTTCGCTGCCTCGCGCACCGCTGCGCAAAATCTGATCGAGGCTGGCCGCGTCAGCGCCGATGGCCAGAAGGTCAGCAAGGCCAGTCAGAAGCTCGATGCCAGCCAACAGATTGAGATCGAACCGAATGAATCTGACCGCTTTGTTTCGCGCGGCGGACTCAAACTTGCTGGCGCGCTGACGCAAAGCGGTTTGGATGTGACGGGGATGCTGGCGCTGGATGTCGGCATTTCCACCGGGGGCTTCACCGATTGCCTGTTGCAGGCTGGCGCGCGCCGCGTCGTCGGCGTCGAAGTTGGCCACGGCCAGTTGCATCCGCGCCTTTTGGCAGATGCGCGCGTGACGCAGTTTGAAGGCGTCAACGCCCGCCACATCACCCCAGAACTCATCGCCCCCACGCTCGATGCCCCGCTCGATCTGATCGTCGGCGATGTGTCGTTTATCTCGCTGACGCTGGTGCTGCCAGCGTTGCGCCCGCTGCTGCCCGAAGGCGGGCATCTGCTGTTTTTGGTGAAACCGCAGTTCGAAGTCGGCCCGCAAAATCTGGG
>CAXYUI010000273.1:0-2817 GCA_964291975.1 uncultured Formivibrio sp.
GCGTGAGCAACGCCTGCCAGCCCGGCTCTGCGCCATCGAGCAAGACAATGCCGGGCGGCGCAGCCAGAAGCACATCAGCCGCCACGGTTTCACCCGCAAGCCCCGCGCGCAACCAGTGCGCAACGAGTCCGGGATCATGGCTTAGAAAATACAGGGGTGCGCTCATCGTTCGGTCAGTGAGTTGGCTTTGGCGCGCAGCACCGGTTTAAGCAGGTAGGACAGCACGGTTTTCTTGCCAGTCAGGATGTCGACTTCGGCCACCATGCCCGGAATGATGGGCAGTTGCCGGCCATTTTTTTCCAGATAACCCGTCTTGGTGCGCACGCGTACCAGATAGTAAGAATTGCCTTTGTCGTCGGTCACCGAATCGGCGCCGATGTGTTCGAGCTTGGCCTCCAGACCGCCATAGACCGAAAAATCATACGCCGTGAATTTGACTAGCGCCTCCTGCCCCGGATGCAGGAAGGCGATGTCTTTGGGCTGCACGCGCGCTTCCAGCAAGAGCGTGTCTTCGCTCGGCACAATGGCGATCAGATCACGCCCCGGCTGCACCACGCCGCCTTCGGTATTCACAAAAAGCTGCTTGATCGTGCCATTGACCGGCGAGCGGATGTCCGACTGCTTTACGCGATCAGCCAGGCCAACACTGCCTTCCGAAAGGCTGGAAAGCTTGCCCATGGTCTCAGACAGTTCTGCGCCGGCCTGATTGCGAAAAGCCAGTTCGACTTCGCGGATCTTGCGCGTCGCCTCGTTGATCGCCGCCTGAATGCGCGGAATCTGCGCCGTGGCCGAATCGCGCTCGCCGCGCAGACGTGCCATTTCGCGTTCCAGCCGCAGGATTTCAACATCCGACACCGCGCCGCTTTTCAGCAAAGGTCGGGTGGCGTCGAGTTCACGCTTCATCAAATCGAAACTCTGCCCAGCCTGTATGCGCCGCGCCTCTACTTCTTTTAATTCTTGATTGCGCTGGGTGAGCTGGTCACGCGCTGCGCCAATGCCCGCTTCCAATTCGGAGCGTTTGGATAGATAAAACAATTTTTCCTGCTCGGCGATCTCGGGGCTTTCTTGGTTCACTTCGGCAGAAGCGACGAATTCCTTGCCGCTCGCCAGCGCCTGCAAGCGCTCGGCCTTGGCTTTGAGCGACAGATACTGGGCGCGGTTTTCTTTCAGCGACGACACAAAGCGGGTCGGATCGACCTTCAACAAAAGATCGCCCTGCTTCACCATCTGGCCTTCGCGCACCAGAATCGATTGCACCAAGCCGCCATCCAGACTTTGCAGCACTTGCAACTGGCGCGACGGAATGACTTTGCCTTCGCCGCGCGTGACTTCATCGATCTGCGCCAGCGCAGCCCAAACAATCAATACGGCAAATGCCAGCAGCGAGACGCGCACCAGCACGCGCGAACCACGCGGGTTTTGCTGCACCACCGCCCAATCGGCATCGGCCACATAGTTGCGGTCGGCGTCGGTGAGTTCTTTTTCGTGCGCAAAGAGGATGCGGTCGAACCAAGGCAAGGCCCAGTCACGGCATCGCTGCCAAGCGGATACGATGATGTTTTTCATGCCTTAGCCCCCTGCCCGGCCAATGCGGCCCTGTTGCAGCGCTTCAACCACCTGCGCTTTCGGGCCATCGGCCACGATGCGGCCTTGATCGAGCACAATCAGCCGGTCAACGAGTTCCAGCAGCGAGGTGCGGTGTGTGACCAGAATCAAGGTTTTGCCGGGGATATAGTCGCGCAGACGCGATTTCAGTCGCTCTTCGCTCTGGTGATCCATGGCGCTGGTCGGCTCATCGAGCAGCAAGACGGGCGGATCATTGAGCAGCGCGCGCGCGATCGATACGGCCTGACGCTGCCCGCCCGAGAGCGATTCGCCGCGCTCGCCGATCAACATGTCAAAACCGCGCGGGTGCGCATTGGCAAATTCGCTCACGCCAGCCAGTTCTGCCGCAGCCAAGATCATGCGGTCATCGGCAAAGGGCGCGCCCATGGCGATGTTCTGGCGCAAGCTGCCGTAAAAGAGCAGCGCATCTTGCGGCACAAAACCAATGGCGCGGCGCAATTCGCCCGGATCGATCTGGCGCGTGTCGACGCCATCGACCAGCACTGAACCTTCATCCGGGTGGTAAAGACCGAGCACCAGTTTTTCAATGGTGGTCTTGCCCGAGCCGATACGACCAATGATGCCGACGCGCTCGCCAGCCTGCACGCGGAACGAGACTTCGCGCAGCGCCGGATCATCACGCCCCGGATAGGCAAAACTCACGCCCCGAAATTCCAGCTCACCCCGGAATGATTCACGGTGCAAGAACTGCGCGTCTTCCGGGCGCTCCACTGGGGAACTCATCGTGCCTTCCAGGGCGGTCAGCGAAGTGCGCGCATTCTGGTACTGCATCAACAGCCCTGCAATCTGTCCCAAGGGCGCCATGGCGCGGCCCGACAACATGCCGGCGGCGATGATGCCGCCCATCGACATCTTGCCCTGCGTCAGCAGATAAACCCCGACGATGATGATGATGACCGACACCAGTTGCTGAATCGCCGTCGCAAAATTGACCGTGGAGGCCGACAAGAGCTTGAGCTTGCCGCCGATCTGCGCCAGATAGATCGTGGTCTGCTCCCAGCGGCGCTGCATCTCGCCTTCTGCGCCCATGGTCTTGATGGTTTCAATGCCAACGAGACTTTCCACCAGCGTGGCATTGCGCTGGGCCGCCGCGCGCTGGCTTTGCTCGGTCAGAGATTGCATGCGCGCTTGCGTGAGCAGCGTAAAGAACAGCACCAGCAACATTCCCGTAAGCGGCGGCAAGATCAGCCA
>CAXYUI010000274.1:0-2797 GCA_964291975.1 uncultured Formivibrio sp.
GGGCGCAATCTTGTTTTGCACTACGGCCGCATGCACGCTGGTGTCGCCGGCTACGCCGACATCGACCACTTCAAACGCAGCGTGAATCTGGCGCGCCAGTACTGTGATCGCCGCGCCACCGCGCGCAAAATTGGCGACCATCTGCTGGGTGACTTCTTGCGGGAAAGCCGAAACGCCCGTCGCCGCGATGCCATGGTCAGCCGCAAAAATGCTGATCCATGGCGATTTGAGTTCGGGCTTGTCGCGCCCTTGCAGACCAGCCAAGCGAACCGCGATCTGTTCAAGTTCGCCGAGTGATCCCGCCGGTTTGGTCAGGATGTCTTGACGCTCGGCCGCAGCGGCTTGTGCGTAACGGTCGGTTTTTTGGGCGGGCGTTTGCCACCAGCGATGGGTATTCATGGATTTTCCTTTTTAATCTGCAGCGGGATGCCGGCGACGACGAGCGTGACCATGGGCACGCAGGCCGCAATGTCCTGATGCAGGCGGCCAGCTTCGTCGCGAAAGCGGCGCGCGAGCGCGTTCTCGGGCACGATGCCAAAGCCGACCTCGTTGCTGACCAGCAAAAGCGGCGCTCTGCTTTGGGTGATTTCTTGCATAAAAGCCGCGCGCTCGGCAATCCAGCCGGCTTCGTCATCACGACAAAGCCAGTTGGAAAGCCAGAGCGTGAGGCAATCGACGACGACGAACTGATCCCGGCAAGACGCGAGCGCGGCAGCAAGTTGCAAGGGCGCTTCAATGGTCGCCCAGTGCGCGGGGCGCTCGGCGCGATGGATCGCGATGCGCGCGCGCATTTCCTCATCCCAAGCTTGCGCCGTGGCGACCCAAATCACCGAGCCGGTGCTCGCTTGAGCTTGGGTGAGTGCATAGCGGCTTTTACCGCTGCGCGCGCCGCCGAGGATCAGTTCGGTCGTCATGGTTTACAGACTCCAGCGCACCAGCAGCATGCCGTTGATGCCATCGGTGTTGTAGTTGCGGGCGAGCTCGTAGGTCTTGTCAAAGAGGTTGTTGAGCTTGGCTTCAAGCCGCCAGCTCTTTTCGATTTGCCAGGCCGCTGCCAGATTCACCAGCGCATAGCCGCCCATGATCTGGGTGTTGGCGGCGTTTTCAAAACGGCGGCCTTGCGCTTGCACCTCAGCTCGCGCATCAAAAGTACCGAATTTCGCGCCAGCATGGACTTTGCCGCTGTGTTTGGCGCGGCGGGCCAGCCATTTGCCGTCGGTGGTCGAGCCGGACGAATCGCGCGCATCCAGCCAATCCCAGCTTGCGCCGGCGTTGAAAACCTTGCCTTGCCAAGCGCCAGTCAGCGTTGTGCCTTGCAGGGTGACGCGGCCGATGTTGTTGGGCGCAAAAATGCTGGAATCGTACTGGATCAGGTTGGTCACGGTGTTGCGATAGGCGGTCAGGCTTGCTTGCCAGACGCCTTGCTCGAAACGCGCAAACACTTCGCGGTTGGCCGACTCTTCCGGCTTGAGATCGGCCTTGCCGTAACCCGGGTAGTAGAGCTCGTTAAAAGTCGGCGCGCGGAAACCCGTGCCCAGATTGCCGCCGAATTGCCAGCTTTTCGCCGCTTGCCAGTTCGCGCCGATCTGGCCGCTATTTTTGCTGCCGAACTGCGAGTTGCGGTCATGGCGCGCATTGGCTTGCACGGTGACTTGTTTCAGACGCAAGAGGTAGCCTGCTTGCGCGCTGTTGATATTGCGATGATCAACCGTGTAGCTGGTGGTGCCGGAAACCTGTTGACGCAACGTTTCCGCGCCCAGCGTCGCCGTGTCGTTGCCGATGTCCAGATTGTTGAGCCAGCTCGCTTGCTTTTGGCGGGTGCGAAAGCGCGTGGTGGCGCTGCTGGTGATGTTGTAAGAGTCGTCTTCCGAATAGCCTGCGCGCACTTCGCTTTGCCAGTTTTGCGTAAAGCGGTTTTTGCTCCAGACGCTGGCCGCGCCGTTTTCACCCTTGTCGCGCATGTCGTAAGGCGTGGTGGTGTAGCCGTCGTAATGGTTGTGTACGCGCGCGCCCAGGCCGCTAAAGCCGATTTCATGGCCCTTGGCGAGTTCACGGCTGGCGGAAAGGCTGACGCTGGTATTTTCGTAGCCGTCTTCGTCCGGGTTGTAGCGGCTGGCTGACGGGTTGCGCAGGGCGCTGATGCCGTCGGTTTTCTGGTGGGCGACGCCAACAGCGACGCGGTTGCCGGCGTGGGTGGCGCTGTAGTTGGCGGCAGCCTGACGCAAGTTATTTGAGCCGATGCCCGCTTCAATGCTGGCTTGCGGCTTGTCGCCGCCGCGCCGCGTGAAAATCTGGATCACGTCGCCGCTGGCGTCCGAGCCATACAGACTGGCCGCCGCGCCGCGCAGGATTTCAATGCGCTCGATTTGTTCGAGCGGAATGTGCTGCAGCGCCGCGCCGCCGCTGGTGGCCGAGCCATAGCGCATGCCGTCGATCAGCACCACGGTCTGGCCGGCGTTTGCGCCGCGTAAAAAGAGGCTCATCGCCTTGCCGGCGCCGCCATTGCTGGACATCTGGATGCCCGGCTGCCTGGCGAGCACTTCAGTCACTGTCTTGCCGTGTTCTTGTTCGAGCTCTTTCGATGTGATCACGGTGACATCGCCGACGATTTCGCGCTCAGCCTGCGGCAGGCGCGCGGCAGTGACGACCGTGGTCGGCAGTTCGGTGATTTCAGACGCAAATGCGGTGGAAATGCTGGCAGCGAGCGTGGCCAGCACAAGGACTTGCTTGTTCGATTGCATGGAATACTCCGGAAACCGTGCCCGCTGCACGGTGGAATGAAAACGCGTCCGCGGCG
>CAXYUI010000275.1:0-2789 GCA_964291975.1 uncultured Formivibrio sp.
CTGCTGCACATCGTCGTGCGCCTGACGGATATGCGTGGCGAGCTTTTTCATGCGATCGTCAAAGCGGCCGAATTCCTGCCCCAGTTTGCCCAGCGCTTCTTTGATGATGTGCACCTGCTTGCGGGTTTCCACATCCTTGATCACCGCACGCGCGGTGTTGAGCACGGCCATCAGCGTGGTCGGCGACACAATCCAGACGCGGCGCGTCATGGCGTGTTGCACCAGTTCCGGGTGGTAGGCGTGGATTTCGGCGAATACGGCCTCAGCCGGAACGAACATCACCGCGCCATCGGCAGTTTCATTCGGGATGATGTACTTGCTGGAAATATCATCAATGTGCTTTTTGATGTCGTTCTTGAAGGCGCGGCTCGCCAGGGTGCGGTCAATGCCCGCTTCGAACATGCGGTGATAGTTTTCCAGCGGGAACTTGGCATCGACCGCTACCGTGCCGGTGGGTTCTGGCAGGCGCAGGATGCAGTCGGCGCGCGTGCCGTTGGATAGGGTGGCCTGAAATTCATACACCTGCGTGGGCAAGACATTGCGGATCAGGTGTTCGAGCTGCACTTCGCCAAATGCGCCGCGCGAACGCTTGTCGCCCAATAGCTCTTGCAGACTGACCACATTGGTGGTCAGGCCGTCGATTTTCTTCTGCGCTTCGTCAATCGTTGCCAGGCGCGCCATCACGCTGGTGAAGGTTTCATTGGTTTTCTTGAAGCCTTCTTCGAGGCGCTCGTTCACTTTTCCTGAGATTTCTGCCAGGCGACCGTCGGCTGTTTTGGTGAGTTCGGCCACGGCTTGGGTGAGTTGTTGCGAAGTGCGAATCAGCGCCAGATTAATCTGCTCCATTTCGCGCGTGGATTGCTCGGCCAGCATGGTCGAGAGCTTGACGAGGACTTCTTCGCGCAACTGATCCTGTTTACCTTGCACGTTGGCGGCGATTTCGGCGAGCTGTTTTTGTTGTTGTTCGCGCGTTTCGCCCAGCGTGGTGGTCAGCGACAAGCGCAAGCTGGAAAGGCTTTCAGTCTGCTCGGCTTGCAGGCGGGCGAGCACTTCTCGCGTGTCTTTGAGTTCGGCGCTCACGCCGCCGCGCAGGCGATCAAAAGCTTCGCTCATCGTGTCGCGCAGGCGCTCGCCTGAGCGGGTGACCGCATCTTGCATCAGCGCGCTTTGCTGGGTGAGTGCGGCGTGCGTGCTCTCAGTCTGGCGCGTGAGTCCGTCATGCAGCGCGGAAAGGGTGGCGATGTGTTTTTCTTCCAGCTCGTGTGCGAGATGTTCCAGCGTTTCGCGCTGGGTGCTGGCGAGTGCTTGCAGCCGGAAAATGACCAGAATGCCGGCCAGAAGAACCAGCAGGGTGGTGACGCCAAAAAGCAGTTCAAGCATGGTAAAACTCCGATTCCAGACCGGGGCGATTGTAGGCGATGAAGGTGGCTGCGCCTATAATCGCCGGATGAAAAAAATCCCCTTTCTTTTGCTGTGTCTGCTGGCGGCCACTGCCAGCGCCAGTCCGCGTCAGGATCTTGTTGCGATTGAACAGGCGGTGTCGGCCTGGCTGGATCAAGGGCTGGCCAACTCGCCCGGCAAAGCGACTTACCGGATGACCCTCATCGATCAACGCTTGCGTCTAGCGCCTTGTCATGAATATGACATCGGCCTGCCGCCTGGATATCGTCTGGTAGGTAAAACCATGGTGCGTGTCGCGTGCGTGAGTGGCGCGGGATGGCGCATCAATTTGCCGGTGCAGATCTCGATCAAGGCGACCTATTACGTCGCAGCGCGTCCGTTGGCTGCGGGCAAAGAAATTCGCGAAAGCGATCTGCAAGCGCAAGAGGGTGATCTGGCGCAATTGCCCGGCTCAGTGGTGCTCGATCCAGCTCATGCCTTGGGGCGAGTGCTCAATTCAGCGGTGGCGGCAGGTAATCCCGTGCGTCAAGAAATGCTGCGTGCGCCGATTGTGATCGTGCAAAACCAGCGAGTGAAAGTGCGTTTTCACGAAGGAAATATCGAAATTGCCAACGAAGGCGTGGCTCTTTCCTCGGCGCAAGAAGGACAGGCGGTTCGCGTCAAGGTGGGTAATGGCCAAGTGATTACGGGCACCGCCCGCGCCAATGGCATTGTTGATGTGGGTGACTGAAGCTTTCAGCCCTGATTTGAGCGAGGGCAATTCTTCCCACATGGCCTGACAAATCAAGCGTCTGCCGCTACAATCGCGGGTTTTCCCAGAGTTTGTTTGCGATGCGCGTGTTTCGCGGCGTTCATGACGCCCAACTCCCTCCTGTTGCGTTGACGATTGGCAATTTTGACGGACTGCATCGCGGTCACGCCGCCATTGTGGCCGAGTTGAAAACGGTTGCCGCCGCGCGTGGTTTACAAACGGCGCTGATGACGTTCGAGCCGCATCCGCGTGAATTTTTCACCCCGACGCTCGCGCCGACCCGGCTTTCCAGTCTGCGTGAAAAGCTTGAACACTTCGCCGGCGAAGGTCTCGACCATGTGATTATTCAGCCTTTCAATCGGCGTTTTGCCGTGCAAGATGCGCTGGCTTTTCGCGATGACATCCTGGCTCGGCATTTGAATGTGAAGCATCTCCTGGTTGGCGATGATTTTCGTTTTGGCGCGCAGCGCTCTGGTGATTTTGCGCTACTGGCTGCGAGCCCGGATTTCACCGCCAGTCATTTGCCTACCGTCGACTGGCAAGGCGAGCGCGTTTCCTCGACGGCGGTGCGTACCGCGCTGGCGGGGGGGGATATGGAATTGGCCGCGCAGTATTTGGGACGCCCGTATTCGATTTC
>CAXYUI010000276.1:0-2786 GCA_964291975.1 uncultured Formivibrio sp.
GTTGGGAAGCGGTGGGTCTGGTTTCCTACCTCTTGATCGGCTTCTGGTTCAAGCGACCGACCGCGACGTTTGCCAATATGAAGGCCTTTTTGATCAACCGCGTGGGTGACTTCGGTTTCCTCCTGGGCATTGGTCTGGTGCTTGCCCACTTTGGCTCGCTTGATTACGCCGAGGTTTTCGGCAAAGCCGGCAGCCTTAAGGATGCGACGATTACCCTGATTCCGGGGCATGAGTGGTCTTTGCTGACCGTGACCTGCGTGCTGCTCTTTGTTGGCGCGATGGGCAAGTCGGCACAGTTCCCGCTGCATGTCTGGCTGCCGGATTCGATGGAAGGTCCGACGCCGATTTCCGCGCTGATTCACGCGGCGACGATGGTCACGGCCGGTATCTTTATGGTCGCGCGCATGTCGCCGCTGTTCGAGCTCTCAGACGCTGCACTCAATTTCATCCTGATCATCGGCTCGATCACGGCGCTGTTCATGGGTTTGCTGGGCATCATCCAGAACGACATCAAGCGCGTGGTGGCGTACTCGACGCTCTCGCAACTGGGCTATATGACCGTCGCGCTGGGCGCTTCGGCCTATCAGGTCGGCGTCTTCCACCTGATGACCCATGCCTTCTTCAAGGCGCTGCTCTTCTTGGCTGCGGGTTCCGTGATCATGGGCATGCACCACGATCAGGACATCCGCAATATGGGCGGCTTGCGTCGTTACATGCCGATAACCTGGATCACTTCGCTGGTGGGTTCGCTGGCGCTGATCGGTACGCCTTTCCTTTCGGGTTTCTACTCCAAGGATTCGATCATCGAGGCCGTGCATTTCAGCACCTTGCCGGCAGCCGGATTTGCCTACTTCGCCGTGCTGGCGGGTGTGTTTATCACGGCTTTCTATTCCTTCCGCATGTATTTCCTCGTGTTCCACGGCGAGGAGCGCTTTGGTAAAGCGCATGCGCATCATGGCGATCACGCCGACGAAGAGGAATCGGCGGACCATCATCATGGTCTGGCGCCGGGTCAGAAACCGCATGAATCGCCCTGGGTGGTGACGCTGCCGCTGATCTTGCTGGCGATTCCTTCGGTCTTGATCGGTCTCTTTGCTGTTCAGCCCATGCTGTTCGGCGAGTTTTTCAAGAATGTGATTTTTGTAGGTAGCCAGCACGAAGCCATGGCCAGCCTGGGCGAGCTGTTCCACCACCATGGCGGCGTGGCCGGCATGGGCGCGCATGCTTTCTTGACCGCGCCGTTCTGGCTGGCGCTCGCAGGCGTGGCGGTATCGTGGTTCTTCTATATGAAGCGCCCAAGCATCCCGGCAGCGATCAAGGCCAAGTGCGCGCCGATCTATACGCTGTTCGAGAACAAGTACTACATGGATCACCTTTACATCAATGTGTTTGCCGCAGCTGGCCGCGCCATTGGCGTGGTGTGCTGGAAAATCGGCGATGCGCTGATGATCGACGGCCTGATCGTGAATGGTTCTGCGCGGGTGGTGGGCTTCTGCTCGGGCTTGATCCGCCGCGTGCAGACGGGGTACGTCTACCACTATGCGTTTGCAATGATCCTGGGCGCGATCGTGCTCCTTTCGTGGTGGCTGGGCGGCATCCTGCCAGCCTTGCGCGGTTGAGTTGAACGGAATTGAACGATATGACTGAACATCTTCTGAGTCTGGCGATCTGGACCCCGGTGCTGGCGGGTTTGGCCGTACTGGCAACGGGCGGCGACAAGAATGCGCAGCTGGCGCGCTGGCTTGCGCTGATTGGCGCCCTTATCAGCTTTGCTGTGACCCTTCCGCTCTATACCGGCTTTGAATTGCTGCATGGCGGCATCCAGTTTGAAGAACTGCGCCCGTGGATCGCGAGCTGGAACATCAATTACCACCTGGGCGTGGATGGCCTGTCGGTTTTCTTCATCCTGCTCAATAGCTTCGTGACCGTGCTGGTCGTGATCGCGGGTTGGGAAGTGATCCAGGAGCGCGTCGCGCAATACATGGCCGCTTTTCTGATCATGACCGGGCTGATCAACGGCGCTTTTGCCGCGCTCGACGCGATGCTCTTTTATGTCTTCTTCGAGGCGATGCTGATCCCGATGTATCTGATCATCGGCATCTGGGGCGGCCCCCGCCGCGTCTATGCCTCGATCAAGTTCTTCCTCTACACGCTGGTGGGCTCGCTGCTGACGCTGGTGGCCTTTATCTATCTCTACAACCAGGCCGGTGGCAGCTTTGAAATCAGCGATTTCCAGCGCACTGCACTGGGCATGGGCGCGCAGACCCTGATCCTGATCGCCTTCTTCTTTGCCTTCGCGGTGAAAGTACCGATGTGGCCAGTCCACACCTGGTTGCCGGATGCGCACGTTGAAGCGCCGACGGGGGGCTCGATGGTGCTGGCGGCGATCACGCTCAAGCTCGGCGCTTATGGTTTTCTGCGTTTTGCCTTGCCGATCCTGCCTGATGCCTGCCGCGAATACGCGTGGGTGATGGTCGCGTTGTCCTTGGGTGCAGTGGGTTACAGCGGCTTTGTCGCCCTGGTGCAGACCGACATGAAAAAGCTGGTGGCGTACTCGTCAATTGCGCACATGGGCTTTGTGACGCTGGGCTTTTTCATGTTCGCCGGCAAGGAACTCAATCAATACGCCGTTGAAGGCGCGCTGATCCAAATGATCAGCCACGGCTTTGTTTCGGCGGCCATGTTCTTCTGCATTGGCGTGATGTATGACCGTGTGCACAGCCGCAAGATCGCCGATTACGGTGGCGTGGCCAACCGCATGCCGATTTTCGCGAGCTTCTTTATGC
>CAXYUI010000277.1:0-2772 GCA_964291975.1 uncultured Formivibrio sp.
ATTCGGGCGATGCGGCTTCCGTTGCTTTTGATGCGGTCAACGCCGCCAAGGCGCGCGGCGTCGATGTGGTCATCGTCGACACCGCCGGCCGCCTGCCGACGCAATTGCACCTGATGGAAGAAATCAAGAAGGTCAAACGCGTGGTGCAAAAAGCCGAACCCACCGGCCCGCACGAAGTGCTGCTCGTACTCGACGCCAATACCGGCCAGAACGCGCTCGCACAAGTCAAAGCCTTTGACGAAGCGCTGGGTCTCACCGGCCTCGTGCTCACCAAGCTCGACGGCACCGCTAAGGGCGGCGTGATCGCCGGCATCGCCAAACAGAATCCGGTGCCGCTGCGCTTTATCGGCGTCGGCGAAGGCATCGACGACCTGCGCCCCTTTGTCGCGCAGGAATTCATCGGCGCGCTGTTCGACTGAGGCGACGATGCGGATCGCGGTGATGGGCGCAGGTGCGGTCGGCTGCTATTACGGCGGCATGCTGGCTCGCGCCGGCCACGAGCTCACCCTGATCGGCCGGCCTCGTCATGTCGAAGCGATTCGCCAGCGCGGTTTGCTACTCGAAACCAGCGCTTTCAGTGCAAGCTTGCCGGTGTGCGCGGAAACTTCGGCGCAAGCCGTGGCCGGCGCGCAACTGGTGCTGTTTTGTGTGAAATCCACCGATACCGATCGCGCTGCTGCCGAAATAGCGCCGTTTCTGGCTGACGATGCGCTGGTGCTGAGCCTGCAAAACGGCATCGACAATGTTGAACGCCTGCGCGCGTGCGTGCGGCAAAGGGTTGCAGCCGCCATCGTGTATGTGGCGGCGGAAATGGCTGGCGCAGGCCATGTGCGCCATCATGGGCGCGGTGAATTGTTGTTGGCCAGCCCGCTGCCCGGTGAGTTGCAGGACTTCGCCGCTGCCGGCATTCCTCTGCTTGAAACCGACAATCTTGCGGGCGCGCTATGGGCCAAGCTCATCGTCAATTGCGCCTGCAATGCGGTTTCCGCCATCACCCAACGCCCTTACGGGCAACTCTGGCAGGATCAAGGTATTCGCGCGCTGATGCGTGCGGTGGTGCTGGAGTGTGAAGCGGTAGCGAGCGCCGAGGGCGTGTGTTTGCCCGATGCGGTCTGGGCGACGGTCGAGCGCATCATGGAGACCATGCCGGAGCAGCGCTCATCGACTGCGCAGGATCTGGCCTTGGGTCGACCCAGCGAAATCGAGCACCTCAACGGCCATATCGTTCGCCGCGCCGCAGCGCTCGGCTTGGATGCGCCGGTCAACCGCACTCTGCTGGCGCTGGTCAAACAACTGGAAAGATCTGCAGATTGAAAAAAAGCCGGGAAAGATCCCGGCTTTTTTTGCGAGCAAAGGCAATGATCAGATCACGCCTTGTGCCAGCATTGCGTCGGCCACCTTCACGAAGCCGGCCACGTTGGCGCCATTCACATAAGAAATGGTACCGTCTTCACGCTTGCCGTACTTCACGCAAGCCGCGTGGATGCTTTGCATGATGCCGAGCAGACGGGCATCGACTTCTTCACGCGTCCACGACAGACGCAGGGCATTCTGGCTCATTTCCAGACCGGAAGTGGCCACGCCGCCGGCGTTGGAAGCCTTGCCCGGAGCGTAGAGGATGCGGTTGGCTTCGAAGACGCGAACGGCTTCGAGGGTCGACGGCATATTGGCGCCTTCGGCCACGCAGATCACGCCATTCTTGACCAGGGTCTTGGCATCTTCTTCGTTCAGTTCGTTCTGGGTGGCGCATGGCAGAGCCACGTCAACCGGAACGTGCCACGGAGTCTTGCCTGCTTCGAACTTGGCGCCAACCAGTGCGGCGTAGTCGCTGACGCGACCGCGTTGTACTTCCTTCACTTCGATCAGCTTGGCCAGTTTTTCCGGGGTGAAGCCTTCTTCGTCGATCACGGTGCCCGAAGAATCGGATACGGTGATGACCTTGGCGCCGAGCTGCATGGCTTTTTCAACGGCGTACTGAGCCACGTTGCCCGAACCGGAAACCGACACGCGCAGCGACTTGAAGCTGCGACCTTGTACTTTCAGCATTTCTTCGGCGAAATACACCGTGCCGTAACCGGTGGCTTCCGGGCGGATCAGCGAACCACCGAAGGTGATGCCCTTGCCGGTGAAGACGCAATCAGCGCGGTTGGCCAGTTTCTTGTACATGCCAGCCATAAAGCCAACTTCGCGGCCGCCAACGCCAATGTCGCCAGCCGGTACGTCGGTGTCCGAACCCACATGACGATACAGTTCGGAAACCAGAGCCTGGCAGAAGCGCATGATTTCATTGTCGCTCTTGCCCTTCGGATCGAAGTCCGAACCGCCCTTGCCGCCGCCCATAGGCAGAGTGGTCAGCGCGTTCTTGAAGGTCTGTTCAAAAGCCAGGAACTTCAGGATCGACAGATTGACCGACGGGTGGAAACGGATACCGCCCTTGTACGGGCCAATCGACGAGCTGTGCTGGATGCGATAGCCACGGTTCACTTGAACCTGACCCTTATCATCCACCCACGATACGCGGAACATGATCACGCGTTCCGGTTCGCACAGGCGTTCCAGCAGATTTTGTTGGGCGTAACGCGGATTTTTTTCAATAAACGGCCACAGGCTTTCGATCACTTCGGTGACGGCCTGCAGGAATTCCGGTTGACCCGGGTTCTTCTTGGCAACAACGTCCAAGAACTGGTGAAGCGATTGACTCACGATTAAGCTCCCTAATGGTGCGTGGTTTTGCTGCAAGGAAGTGCAAATTACACCATTCGCGCACAAATC
>CAXYUI010000278.1:0-2772 GCA_964291975.1 uncultured Formivibrio sp.
GCGCTCTGGGTGGTTGATCCGATTGATGGGACGACCAATTTTGCGCATGGTTTGCCTTTGTTTTCCATTTCTGCCGCTTTGTTGCGCCAAGGGCGTGCGGTACTTGGCGTGACCTTTTTACCGGCGCTCGATGAGTGCTATGGCGCGGTGGATGGGGGAGGGGCTTTTCTGAACGATGCGCCTCTGTCTCCCAAGTCGGCCGTGCCTGAACTGTCTGCCGCCGTCGCGGCCGTCGAAACGAAACGATTGCCGTCGTCGTTGGCCATGCAGGTCGTTGCAGCTCGGCCTTTTCACAGTCTGCGTAATGTGGGCGCCGGGACGATTGATTGGTGTTGGTTGGCGGCAGGTCGTTTCGATCTTCTATTGCATGGCGGGCAGAAACTCTGGGATTACGCGGCAGGAACGCTGATTGCGCGCGAGGCGGGATGTGTAATCGGTGGAATTGGCGCAGATTTCGATGCGCAAGCCGTTTGGCAGCGTTCGGCGCTGGCTGCGCGGAATCCGACCCTGTTTGCCAGCTGGCAGGCTTGGGTTGAACAGCATGGTCACGATGTCCGGACGGATGACTACGCCAGAGGATGAATTGGGCTCAGGGTTGCGCGCTTGAGCATGCGGTCTTGTTGTTTTTTTGTGCGCGTCCAACCGCGCTTTGGATGCCGTTTGGCGGTGCAGCAAGAACGGTTTTGAGTGCGAACTTAAAGTAGCACTTTAAGTGTGTTGCCTTTCTCTTTATTTGTTAAGGAAAAGACTTAAAACTAATTTTTAATCTAAGTCCTTGTATCAAAACGGAAAACCAAATGTCGGCGCTTGTGCCGGCATTTTTTTTTCTCTATAGTGGGGCGCAGTGGGAAAAAGTGGGGTTTTGTGGAGGTTTTCTCCCAATCACGAGGCTAAAGATGTTCAGCGGAACTTCGACTCTTAATTTGGACAGCAAAGGGCGTTTGGCGATTCCGGCCAAGCATCGCGCGTTGCTGTCCGATGAAGGTCGCGCTGCCGTGATGGTGACATTGAATCCGCAAGGCTGTCTCTTGATTTACCCCCAATCTGAATGGCTGCCGATTTATACGCAGCTGCGCAAATTGACCGGCGGCCAAGCCGAGATCGCCCGCGTGATGCTGGGCTTTGCCGAAGAATTGGAGTTGGATTCAGCCGGTCGCATTTTGCTGCCTGCCAAATTGCGCGAACGCGCCAAACTCGACAAGGAAGTCGCACTGGTGGGCATGGGTAACAAATTCGAGCTGTGGGATGACGCGACCTTCAATGCCAAGGTGGATGCGGTCATGGCGGTTTCATCGGCTGATCTGGCTGATCGCATGCAAGGTATCGAGCTGTGAGTTTCGTTCATCGTACGGTTCTTCTCGACGAGGCAGTCGCCGGACTCGCGCTCAAGGCGGACGGCGTGTATGTCGACTGCACTTTCGGTCGAGGTGGTCACAGCCGGCTGATTCTCAGCCAATTGGGGCCGGATGGTCGCCTGTTCGCATTTGATAAAGACCCGCAGGCGATTGCCGAAGCGCAAAAGATCGACGATCCGCGCTTCACCATCATTCACAGCGGTTTTGTCGGATTGACCGACGAGCTGGCTGCGCGTGGTGTGACGCAGCTTGATGGCGTGCTGATGGATCTGGGTATTTCCTCGCCGCAGATTGACGACGGCAGCCGAGGCTTCAGTTTCCGGTTCGATGCCCCGCTTGATATGCGCATGGATACCAGCAAAGGAATGACGGCGGCGGAGTGGATTAACTCTGCCGATGAGAAATTAATTGCAGAGGTGGTGAGAGATTATGGCGAAGAGCGGTTTGCTAAACAGATTGCAGGAAAGATTGTTGCGAGCCGAGCGGGAGGGCCGATCCTTACCACAGGACAGCTTGCCAAGATCGTGGCAGAGGCCGTGCGCACGCGCGAGCCGGGCCAGGATCCGGCGACGCGCACCTTCCAAGCTGTACGGATTTACCTCAATCGCGAGCTTGAAGAACTGAGCGAAACCCTGCCGCAGGCGCTGGCGCTGCTGAAACAGGGTGGGCGGATCTCGGTGATTGCGTTCCATTCGCTCGAAGACCGCATTGTCAAACACTTCATGCAAGACAAGGCCAAGGCGGATCGCCTGCCTTCGCGCTTGCCGGTGCGGGCGGCGGATATCGCCGAAGCTCCGTTGAAAATCATGGGCAAAGCCGCCAAGCCCAGCGCGGCTGAGGTGGCGGCCAATCCGCGTTCGCGCAGCGCCATTTTGCGTGTGGCCGAACGAACCGGAGGTGCGCTGTGGCGCGCCTGAATCTCTTTTTGCTCGCCATTGCGATTGCCTGTGCGCTGTCGGTGATTACCAGCCAGCACAAGGCGCGCAAGCTCTACGGCGAGCTGCAAAAGCAAGATCAAGTCGCCAAACAGCTGGAGGTGGAATGGGGACGTCTGCTGCTCGAACAAAGCACGTGGGCGTTGCAATCGCGCGTTGAACAAGAAGCGACCCGGCGCCTGGGCATGCAAGTCCTGCCGCCGAATCGCACCAAGGTGATTTTGCCGCGCACGCGCGCTTCGGCGATGGAGTCGCGCGGATGATCCCTCCTCGTTCGCGCGCCTCGGCCAAAGGGCGTTATGTCGCGGTGCTCAAGCTGGAACGTTGGCGGGTCTGGCTGGTCTTGACGGCCTTGCTGGGCTTGTTCGCGGTCTTGTTGGCGCGCGGGTTTTACCTGCAAGCGCTGAACGAAGGTTTCTTGCAAGAGCAAGGCGATGCGCGCTATTTGCGCACGCTCAAACTTGATGCCAACCGTGGCGTGA
>CAXYUI010000279.1:0-2769 GCA_964291975.1 uncultured Formivibrio sp.
TCCCCTAACCCTCTCCCGCCTGCGGGAGAGGGGGAATTTCCCTCTCCCCCCTCTGTGGGGGAGAGTACGGAGAGAGGGGCTTTGGGTTCACGGTTCAGCACCACATCTTCAATGCGTTCGCGCAGCACCGCGTCGACTTCTTCGTAGACTTCGAGCGCACCGGCGTTGACGATGCCCATGGTCATGCCCTGGGCAATGGCGTGGTACAGGAACACGGCGTGGATGGCCTCGCGGACCTTGTTATTGCCGCGGAAGGAGAACGCCACGTTGGAAACGCCGCCGGAAATCTTGGCGTGCGGCAGGTTCTGTTTGATCCAGCCGGTGGCGCGGATGAAGTCGAGACCATACAGAGCGTGCTCTTCGATGCCGGTGGCAATCGCGAACACGTTCGGGTCAAAAATAATGTCTTCCGGCGGGAAGCCGACTTCATCGACCAGAATGCGGTAGCTCTTTTCGCAGATTTCGATCTTGCGCGCGAAGGTATCGGCCTGGCCGACTTCGTCAAACGCCATCACGATCACGGCGGCGCCATAGCGACGCAAGAGGCGAGCCTGCTCGATGAACTTGGCGACGCCTTCCTTCATCGAAATCGAGTTGACGATGCACTTGCCCTGTACGCACTTCAGACCTGCTTCGATGACCGACCACTTGGACGAGTCGATCATGATCGGCACCTTGCAGATGTCCGGCTCGGAGGCGATCAGGTTCAGAAAGGTGACCATGGCCTTGTGGGCGTCGAGCATGCCCTCGTCCATATTGATGTCGATGATCTGCGCCCCGGCCTCGACCTGCTGGCGGGCGACATCAAGCGCGGTGGCGTAATCGCCATTCAGGATCAGGCGGGCAAAGGCTTTGGAACCGGTGACGTTGGTGCGCTCGCCGACATTCACGAACAGGTCTTTGTCGCCGATATTGAACGGTTCCAGGCCGGAAAGACGGCACTTGGGCTCAATCTGCGGCAGCGGGCGCGGTGCGACTTCGGCCACGGCTTGGGCAATCGCAGCAATGTGATCCGGCGTAGTGCCGCAGCAGCCGCCAACGATATTAATCAGACCCGAAGTCGCCCATTCCTTGACCTGTACAGCCATCTCGGCTGGCGTCAGATCGTATTCGCCAAAGGCATTGGGCAGACCGGCGTTAGCGTGCACCGAAACGTAGCTCGCCGAGATGCGCGCCATTTCTTCCACGTAAGGGCGCAGCAGATCGGGGCCGAGCGCGCAGTTGAGACCAAACGAAACCGCATCGGCGTGCGAAAGGCTGTTGTAGAAGGCTTCGGTGGTTTGGCCGGTCAGTGTGCGGCCGGATTGGTCGGTGATCGTGCCGGAAATCATCACCGGCAATTCGATGCCGTGATCGTCGAAATACTGTTTGACCGCAAAAACGGCGGCCTTGGCGTTGAGCGTATCGAAGATGGTTTCGATCAAGAGGATATCAGCGCCGCCCGCAACGAGGCCGTCGATGGCTTCGGTATACGAGGCAACCAGTTCATCGAAGCTGACATTGCGGTAGCCGGGGTCGTTCACGTCCGGGCTGATCGAGCAGGTGCGGTTGGTCGGGCCGAGTACGCCGGCGCAATAGCGCGGCTTGGCCGGATTCTTGGCGGTTTCTGCTACGCAGAGGTCTTTGACGAGCTTGGCCGCAGCGTGGTTGATTTCCCAAACCAGTGCTTCCATGTCGTAATCGGCCATGGCGATGCGGGTGGCGTTGAAACTGTTGGTTTCGATGATGTCAGCACCAGCGTCGAGATAGGCCTGATGAATGCCGCCGATCACGTCCGGGCGAGTCAGCACCAAGAGATCGTTATTGCCTTTCAGATCAGACGGCCAATCGGCAAAGCGCTCGCCGCGATAATCGGCTTCCGAGAGCTTGTGGCGCTGGATCATCGTGCCCATGCCGCCATCCAGAATCAGGATGCGTTGGGAAAGCTGTTGTTTCAGTTCGGCGAGGCGGCTCATGGGCTAAATCTGCAAATCGAAAAAAGTCAGCGATTTTAACATGCTGGCGCAGTTTGACCCCGCGCTGGCAGCAGGGGATTTGCACAGGAAAAATGCTGCGCCGCACACTAGAATGATCCGGTTCAATTCCCAATCTGGAGATTTTCATGGCTGAAAAAACACTCGAAGGCAAAGTCGCGCTGGTGCTGGGCATGGCCAATGCGCAATCCATCGCTTACGGCATCGCCCGCTCACTGAAAGCACGCGGCGCGGAACTGGTCATTCCCTATCAAACCGATCGCACCAAGGATTTTCTCGCCCCGCTCTTTGAAGAGCTGCAACCGGGCATCACCATGAAGTGCGATGTTTCGGAATCGGGCAGTCTGGAAGCGGTATTCGAGGCGATCAAAGAGAAATACGGCAAGCTCGACGTCGCCGTGCACTCGATTGCGTTCGCCCCCAAAGAAGACCTGCACGGCCGCATCGTCGACGTTTCGGCCGAAGGCTTTGGTCAGGCGCTGGATATTTCCTGCCATTCGCTGATCCGCATGTGCAAACAGGCCGAACCGCTGATGGTCGACGGAGGAACGATTCTGACCATGAGCTATTACGGCTCGGAAAAAGTCGTGCCGAATTACGGCGTGATGGGGCCGGTCAAAGCCGCGTTGGAATGCGTGGTGCGTTATCTGGCTTACGATCTGGGTTCGAAGAAAATCCGCGTGCATGCCATGTCGCCCGGCCCGATCAAGACCCGCGCGGGCTCGGGCATCCGCGATTTCTACCTGCTGCTCGAAGAAGCCGCGCAACACGCGCCACTCAAAGAATTGGTCGACGT
>CAXYUI010000280.1:0-2757 GCA_964291975.1 uncultured Formivibrio sp.
TCTTGTATGGCGGCAGTGTTAAGGCCGAAAATGCGGCGCAGATTTTGGATATCGACAATGTCGATGGCGTGTTGGTCGGTGGTGCTGCGTTGACTTCCGAATTTGTCGAGATTTGCAAAGCTGCGGGCTGATGCTAGAATGCGCGGCTACTTTGAGATGAAGAAACCATGGAATTCCTGAACTCTCTCGTTTTGGTTATCAACGTGATTTCGGCTTTGGTCGTAATCGTTCTGGTGCTGATGCAGCACGGCAAAGGCGCCGATATGGGCGCGGCTTTCGGTAGTGGTTCTGCCGGCAGCTTGTTTGGCTCGGCAGGTTCGGCCAACTTCCTCAGCCGTTCGACTGCAGTGTGCGCAACCGTTTTCTTTGCAACGAGCTTGGCGTTGGTGCTGTTGATGACGCCGGCTTCGAATAAAAGCGATTTGGGCGTGATGAGCGGCGCCGCAGCGGGTAATACAGCTTCTGGCGTGGCTTCGCAGCCGGCTGGCAAGCCGTTTGATCCGAGCACTGCGCCGTAATTAATCCGCTTTGCCTGATTGTGCCGACATGGTGAAATTGGTAGACACGCTATCTTGAGGGGGTAGTGGCGAGAGCCGTGTGAGTTCGAGTCTCACTGTCGGCACCATGAAATA
This sequence comes from uncultured Formivibrio sp., assembly GCA_964291975.1. Classification (GTDB taxonomy): domain Bacteria; phylum Pseudomonadota; class Gammaproteobacteria; order Burkholderiales; family Chitinibacteraceae; genus CAXYUI01. Next base: position 633 of record CAXYUI010000280.1, read on the forward strand.
TCTGCAATAAATAACGTCAAGACAGAAACTGTCTGATTAAAGAGACGAACGATGGACGCCGGAATTCCGGCGTTTGTTGTAAAAACCGTCCAAATAAAATACCACTGTCATATCACGTCTTTGTTGAAGCTGGGGGCATCATGCTGCAGAACTACTTCCCCATCCTTCTCTTTCTGGTTGTTGCCGCTTTCATGGGAATTGCTCCCATGGTTATGGGTTGGGGCGCTGGAAAGATGCTGGGAACCATCAAGCCTGATTCGGCCAAGCGCTCACCTTATGAGTGCGGTTTTGAAGCCTTTGACGATGCGCGCATGCAATTTGATGTGCGCTATTACCTCGTCGCCATTCTCTTTATTTTGTTCGATCTCGAAGTGGCCTTTTTGGTGCCTTGGGCTGTGGTGCTCAAGGAAATCGGCTTCTTTGGTTTCGTTTCGATGATGATCTTTCTCGCCATTCTGGTCGTGGGCTTTGTCTACGAATGGAAAAAAGGCGCGCTGGAGTGGGAATGATGGACGCGCAAAGTCTCGAACAACAGGGTTTCATTACCACTTCCGCCGATGCAGTCATCAACTGGGTGCGTACAGGTTCGCTGTGGCCAATGACTTTTGGCCTGGCCTGCTGCGCCGTTGAAATGATGCAGGCGGGCGCTGCGCGTTACGATCTGGATCGTTTCGGCGTGGTCTTTCGCCCTAGTCCCCGTCAATCCGATCTGATGATTGTTGCCGGCACACTCTGCAACAAAATGGCGCCGGCACTGCGCAAGGCCTACGACCAAATGCCGGAGCCGCGTTGGGTGATTTCGATGGGTCCTTGCGCCAACGGTGGCGGCTACTACCACTATTCCTATTCAGTGGTGCGCGGCTGTGATCGCATCGTGCCGGTCGATGTCTATGTGCCGGGCTGTCCGCCGACGGCCGAGGCGCTTCTGTACGGCATCATTCAGCTCCAGAACAAGATCAAACGTACCAATACCATTGCCCGCAGTGGCCTTTTTGCTGCGAAAAAATAACACGCGTGGGGTAAAGACGCATGGCAAGCAGACTTGCAATCCTGGAAGAAAGCCTGAAGGCGGTTCTCTCGGGTGAAGAGATCGCTGCGCTCAAAGTGTCCTTCGATGAAGTGACGCTGGAAGTGCCGGCAACCCTCTGGTCCGAAGTGGCTTACAAATTGCGGGACGAAGCGCGTTTGCGTTTCGAATCCTGTATCGACGTTTGCGGCGTCGATTACAGCACTTACAAAGATGGCGCTTGGGATGGCGCGCGCTTTGCCGCGGTCTATCACCTGACTTCCTATACGCACAATATCCGACTGCGCGTTCGCGTGTTCTGTCCGGATGAGGCTTTCCCCTTGCTGCCTTCGATGATCGAAGTCTGGCCGAGCGTGAACTGGCCTGAGCGCGAAGCGTTCGACCTTTTTGGCATTGTTTTCGATGGCCACCCGGATCTGCGCCGCATCCTGACCGATTACGGTTTTGTCGGTCATCCGTTCCGCAAGGATTTCCCGACCTCGGGTTATGTGGAAATGACTTACGACGCTGAGCAGCGTCGCGTGGTCTACCAGCCTGTCACGATCGAGCCGCGCGAAATTACGCCGCGCATCATCCGCGAGGAGAACTACGGTGGCTGCTGAAATCCGCAATTACACGCTGAACTTCGGCCCGCAACACCCGGCTGCGCACGGCGTGCTGCGTCTGGTGCTGGAACTTGACGGCGAAGTCGTCGAACGCGCCGATCCACATATCGGCCTTCTGCATCGCGCGACCGAAAAGCTCGCCGAATCCAAGACCTTCATCCAGAACCTGCCGTATATGGATCGTCTCGACTACATGTCGATGATGGCCAACGAGCACGCCTACTGCATGGCGATCGAAAAGATGCTCGGGCTGGAAGTCCCGCTGCGTGCGCAATACATCCGCGTCATGTTCGATGAAATCACGCGGATTCTGAACCACCTGCTCTGGCTTGGCGCGCACGGTCTCGATTGCGGCGCGATGACCATGTTCCTCTATTGCTTCCGCGAGCGCGAAGACCTGATGGATGCCTACGAGGCGGTCTCGGGCGCGCGCATGCATGCGGCTTACTATCGTCCGGGCGGCGTGTATCGCGATCTGCCCGACAGCATGCCG
>CAXYUI010000281.1:0-2742 GCA_964291975.1 uncultured Formivibrio sp.
AGCGGTTGAAGCGATTGAGGTTGTTGAAGCGGTTGCCGCAACTGTACTGACCCGCGATGAGCCCCTTGAATCCATCGAAGCTCTTGCGCCAACCGCACCGACTTTTGAGGCCACAACAAGCGCCAAGCCGGCACGGCTCGATGCGGACGCCATTAATGAAATTACCGCGCATGTCGGCGCGCATATTGCGGTCGACATCACCACCGAAGTCGCCCAGCTCGCGCGCCAGCACTTCACTCGAATCATGAACGGTTACTATCAGCAAGCCTTGCAGCAGCTGACGGAAGAAATCAGTCGCGACATGGAAGCGCATATGGCTCCCCGAATCGCAGAATTGGTGCGTCAGGAGCTGATTGATCGCGGGCTGATTGATCGGGAATAACCCCCCTTTGATAAAAACGGCCAGCATCGCTGGCCGTTTTGTCATCCAATCAAGATCACAGCCGGTAGGCCGCCACCACCCGGCGCATGGCCGCGGCCAGTCGATCAAGGTTCTGCGCCGATTGCGCGGTATTGCTGGCGGCGGCGCAATTTTCTTCTGCCATCTGCGCAATCTGCTCAACCCGACTCGCCACGCTTTCGGCAGCGGTGCTTTGTTCGCGAATCGCGGCGTCGATATCATTGACCATGCCAATGGTGCTTTGCGCCCCGGCGCCGATTCGGCCGACTGCAGACGACGCTTCATTGGCGCGCACCACGCTGTCTTCCACCAAGGCCACCGTTTCACCCATGCTGGCGAGCGAGCGCTGCGAGGTGGCGCGGATTTGCTCAATGGTCGTCGCGATTTGCTGGGTCGACGAAGCCGTACGCTCAGCGAGCTTGCGGATTTCATCGGCGACCACGGCAAAACCGCGCCCGGTTTCGCCCGCACGCGCGGCTTCAATCGCGGCATTGAGCGCCAAGAGATTGGTCTGGTCGGCCACTTCACGAATGATGGTGATGACTTCGCTGATGCGCGCCGTCTGGCTTTCCAGTTGCGCCAACTCCTCAGCCGCTGTGCCCGAAGCGCGCGAAACATGGTGGATGTCGTCCAGCGTGTACTTGATCGTACTGACGCCGTTTTGCGCCAAGCTGCCGGACTCGCCAGAAATGTGCGCAGCCTCTGAAGCCCGCTCGGCCACATGCGCAATGCTGACCGCCATTTCTTCCATGCTGGCCGCCATTTCCGCCGCGACTTCGCTTTGCCGGGTCGAGCTTTCCGAAACCTGCTGCGAATTGGTGACCAGCGCCAAGGCCGAATCGGCCACCACGCCCGCGCTTTGGCTGATTTCGCGCAAGTTCCCTTGCATCCGCGCCAAGAGCCGGTTTAAGGCTTCGACCATCTGGCCGATCTCGTCATTGCGCTCAACCTCGGCGCGCTGAGTGAAATCGAGATTCTGCTCAACATCGCGCAACATATTGCGCGCCTTGGAAAGCGGCCCAACCACGCTGCGATACAGCGACACACCAAAAAAGCCAGTAGCCAGCACCATCAGCACAATCAGGCCAAGGGTCATCATGCGTGCAGTCGCAACCAGTTCCGCAGCCGACTGAGCGTGCGTATTCGCTTGCGCTTTGTTGTATTCGATATGCGCTTCAAAAGCATCAATCGCCCGTTGCGCCACATCGCGGCCACGCGCCGAAAACTCGAAGACTTCCTCGCCCTTGTTCTCACGCGAAAGCTCAATCACCCGACCAAAGTAATCGGTGTAAGCCTGCATCGCCGCCAGATCCGCTTTGACCAGCAGCGCATCGCTGTTATCCGAGACCAGGGTTTGCTGATAATCGGTCAGACGTTTATTCACCTCCGCCAACAATTCCCGGTAACGATCCTCATAGCCTTTTTTCTTTTCCAGATCAGAGGCCGCCACATGCTGCCAGAGCGCCACGCGCAGCATCCAGAAAGTGCGCGAGACATCTTCGATTGCCATCACGCTGGGCAGCGTATTGGCATTCACATAGGCCAACGATTTTTCAACCTGATTCGCCTGCCAGAGGCCGGCCGCGCCAATCACGATCAGCGCAAATAAAGAAGATCCCAACAACAGGGCCATACGTTTGGCGACAGACATTCAGAACTCCCTTTTGATGTTAAAAATCAAGTCCGCACTTGTGTAATTTTTATTTATTAGCGGATGGTAATATTTCTCATAAAGTTGTGCATTTCATTCTCCTTACAAAATGCATATTCACCACACTTTTTGTCAGGAACTGACCAGCGGCTACGCGCACGGCTGGGCGGGGCTTCGGTTATAATCGTCGGTTCTGAAAAAATCCCCGATCCGAGACCACCATGGAACTCGCCAAGAGCTTTGAACCCGCCGATATCGAACGCCGCTGGTACCCGCAATGGGAAGCCGCCGGCCACTTCAAGCCGAACATGCTGGCTGAGGCTACCTCCTTCGCCATCCAGCTGCCGCCGCCGAACGTCACTGGCACGCTGCACATGGGCCACGCCTTCAACCAGACGATCATGGATGGCCTGACCCGCTACCACCGCATGCGCGGGGAGAACACCCTGTGGAATCCGGGCACCGACCACGCCGGCATCGCGACGCAGATCGTCGTTGGGCGCCAGCTCGAAGCGCAAGGCGTCATCCGTCATGATCTCGGTCGCGACAAATTCATCGAGCGCGTGTGGGAATGGAAGGCCGAATCCGGCGCCACGATCACACGCCAGATGCGCCGCATGGGCGCTTCGGTCGACTGGACCCGCGAATACTTCACGATGGGCCCGCAATGCTCGAAGGCCGTGACCGAAGT
>CAXYUI010000282.1:0-2698 GCA_964291975.1 uncultured Formivibrio sp.
GTCAAAGGCCACGCCCAGCGTCTGCCCGTCGAAATACGGGTAGGTATGCACCTTGAAACCCGCGCCTTCAAAAATCGCCACATGGTTATCCCAAGTCGGATCGGACACCCAGACTTCGGACTGCGGGAAATAGCGCTTGAGAAAATCCGCGCCCACTTTCAGCGCACCCGAACCGCCCAGGGTCTGGATGGTGGCGACGCGACTCTCGGCCAATACGACCGCATCGTCACCGAAGAGCAAGCCGCCAATTGCATCGCGGTAAGGTTTGAAGCCTTCCATCGGCAGGTAAACGCTCGGCACCTGGCTGCGACCGGAAACGCGCTCATAGGCCTTCTGAATGCTTTTGAGCTGCGGAATCACGCCTTTTTCGTCGTAATACAGGCCGATCGAGAGATTGACCTTGTCCGCGCGCGGATCGGTCTTGAAGGTTTCCATCAGCGACAAAATCGGGTCGCCAGCGTAGGCATCAACGTGCTTGAACATAGAGAGTCTTCCAGAACAGGAAAATCAAGGAAAGCAAGATTATCAGACCAAATCGCAAGCGAGGGAAAGCCAATCCGCAAAGTCTGGATCAGCAGCGGCTCGACGTGCTACTTGCACCAGAAAGCAAAAAGCCCAGATCGAGAGATCTGGGCTAAGTGCTTGATTTTCTTGGTGCCGGCTGCCGGAATCGAACTGGCGACCTACTGATTACAAGTCAGTTGCTCTACCTACTGAGCTAAGCCGGCGAAAAGAGGCGCAATTTTAACCGCAGTCGGCTTGAGGGGCAAGCTTGCGCGCGTGTTTTTTGCAACTTTAACCCAAGAGCGCTTTGCGTTCGCGCTCGAGCTGGGAAATCAGTCTTTGCAAACTGGCTTCTTGGGTACGCGAAAGGTTGATGAAACGCACGCCCAGAATGTATTGGGTCTGATCGTTGCGATTGGTAACGGAATGCCAGTTACGCACTTCAAAATCAATCGACATATTCCCGGCGCGGCCGAAATCGAAACCGGCGCGTTCGATATGCATCCCTTGAGCCAGCAAATTGCGATATTCAACCGGAAACCATAAACCTGCGCCACCGAGCGAAACATCATGCAAATCCAATACCAATTGAGGGCCTTGTAGCCATTGCAGCTGACAGGTGTAGGGATTGGCGATCGGCGTGGGCAAACGGAAATATTCGCGACGTTGCAGTTTGACCAAATCAGCCGGCAAAGGCGCAATAAAACACGGCTTGCCCTCAAAAACGCCCATCGTCACTTTGGCCGTGGAAAACTGGATTTTTACGCCTTCTGGGTTGGCGACAAACAAGGCTTTGTCTGCTTTGAGCAAGGCTTGATTGCTCGATTCACTGCCGCCCAGGTCGAACAGGAAGCGGCCGGATTTGGCGTCAGCATCCAGGATGCGGGTCAGCATCAGGTCACGGCCGCTATTGAAATACACCGTCAAAAACGATGAGCGCTGCGTCAAGGAGCGCAGCACATAAGTGATTTCAACCGGACTGGTAATACGAAAAGGCCCGATGTCTTCGGCTTCGGAAATCGGTTGCGCTGTATTGTTTTCAGTCATTCTTTATTCGCCGCGCAGGGGATTGAAAAACATGGCAACAGATCTCTTGGTTTCAAAGCTGTCAGGATTTTAGCCCGATTGGGATTCAGATACCACGTCAGTCGAACGCACTAAGCCATCAAGCAGCTTTCTTGCCACAGCAGCAGGCAGCTCGCCTCGCTCAGCATCAGGCTGACGAGGAATTTCAGCCAGCAAAGGCGCGGGCAGATGCGTGCGCAGCCAATCCAGATTTTCGGCATAACAGGCCATGGCCGGATCGCTGCGATTGGCGATCCAGCCCGCCAGCGATAGACCGCGCGCGGCAATGGCCTCTGCACTGAGTATGGCGTGATTCAGGCAACCGAGTTTCATGCCGACCACCAAAATCACCGGCGCAGCCAGCGCTTGCGCCAGATCAGCCATCGTCTGCGCGTCAGAGAGCGGCGCGTACCAGCCCCCTGCCCCTTCGATCAAAAGCACATCGGCTTTGGCTTGCAGCTGGTCGGCGCAATCGAGCAGATGCGGCACGGCAAGCGAAATGCCCGCCGCGCGCGCGGCCAGGTGCGGCGAAATGGCCGGCTCAAAACGGTAAGGGTTGGCCCGTTGCGGATCGACCACGACATTACCGGCGGCGGCGTGGGCCAGCGCATCGGCATTCACCAGTTGGCCGTCCTGCCAGATGCAGCCCGAAGCCACCGGCTTCATAGCGACCGCGGTCTGGCCGGCGGCGCTAAAACTGCGCAAAAGCTGGCAGGTGGCGACGGTTTTTCCCGCGTCAGTATCGGTGCCGGTAATGAAGAAGCGGCTCATCGGCGCGGGCGAAATTCAATAATCTGGCGACCGTCAGGCAAGGCACGCGAAGGCGAAACCGCCGGCTTCCAGGCATGGCCAAACACGGCTTCGTAGCTTGCCGGCAAGAGGCCATCGCGGCGGAAAGCTTCATAGCGCGCCAGTACCGTCTGCCAGGCGCGCTTACCCAAAAGGCCGGGGCGACGCTCAACCGTATGGTTGGCGCCAATGTCGCGCAAATCACGCAGTACGCCCTTCACGTCGTCATAGGTAAGCGTCAGCATTTCCATATCCATGACCGGACTGGCAAAACCGGCGCGCACCAGCGCATCGCCCAGATCGTGCATGTCGATAAAGTCATTCACATGGCGATGGTCGT
>CAXYUI010000283.1:0-2690 GCA_964291975.1 uncultured Formivibrio sp.
TTAACCCCACCCGGCGGACTGCCCCATGGGCTGCGTTGTGTTGGTCGGGTTTTAGCGCGATGGGCGGGCGTTCTTTGTTGCCGGCCAGCGATCCGGTGAATACGGCCGACCATGTGGCCACTGCGATGGCGCCGCCGGTTACGCCGGTTTCCTACCCGAAGATCGGCAGCGATCCGAGCAATGGCGTGTTCACGATTGAGCGCGACAAAGCGCCAGTCAATGGCTGGCACAGCTATTACCGCGCAGGCACGGTTGGCAATCATCAACCGGTGGTGGTGAGCGGCGGCTCAGCGGCGGCGGCGGCCGACATCCATACCTGCGGCAGCAAGCAGTGCATTTTCGATGCGATCCGTTTTTCCAAGAACCGCCCGAAAATCATCCGCGTGTACGGCAATATCGACATGCGTGTTGGCAGCGATGGCGCATTCCGCGAATGGACCAGCTGGGATGACCAGAAAGGCTCGTCCATCGTGATTCCGTCGAACACCACGCTGGTCGGCATCAACGCCGCTGACGGTTCGCCCGCGCGGCTGATTTCCGCGCAGATTGAAATCGGCAAGGAGTACAGCGGCAGTTGCGGCGAGGCCGATTACAAATGCTGGATCGCGGCGGGCAAAAGTCAGGAATCGTATCCGGGCTGGACGCGCAATGTGATCGTGCGCAATCTGTGGATTCAGACCAATTGGGATGTGCAGCCCGAAGGCAGCGCCGATGCTTATTACGACGGCATGGTGGTGGCGATGGCGCAAAACGTCTGGATCGACCGCGTGACCATTACCGACGGTCAGTACAACGATGTGCTGGCCAAGAAAACGTCCGGCGCCAACACGCGTCACGACGGTGCGCTCGATATCGTGCGTGGCTCGGACTATGTGACGGTTTCGAACAGTGCCTTTATCGACCACGGCAAGACCACGCTGGTTTCGAACAACGACTCGAGCCGCGCCTGGAGCGATGAAAACCGTTTCCATGTGACCTTCTACGGCAATTACTACAAGGACACGGGTCAACGCATCCCGCGCGTGCGCTGGGGTCAGGTGCATATCTTCAACAACTATGTCGAAGGCGACCGCACCGCGACCACGACGACCGCGTTCGAAGGCGGCGTGGGCATGGGTTACAAGGCCGATGTGTTGATGGAAAGCACCTTGTGGAATGTCGAACCGACCAAGGAGGCCGAGGCCTGCAAGAAGATCACTGCGGATCATGGCAGCTGGATCAGCTTCCGTCAGAACAATACCTGGCTGAAGAGCGCCAAGTACCTGCCAAGCGGGCTGGATGTGACGGCCACGATGAAAACTTGCGGCTACGCGGAAAAGGTCAACTGGACGCCGCCGTACAGTTACTCCGCCGTCGCCTCGCCGCTGACGCTGGAATCGACCATCAAAGCCAATGCGGGTGCCGGTGCGATCAAGCCGGCCGTATCATCCGGTCGCAGCCGTCGCTGAGGCGCTTGCGCTAAGCTAACGGCCACCTTCGGGTGGCCGTTTCCTTTGTTGAAGCAGAAGCGGCTAAACTGCGCCATTCGCCTATCCCGCCCAATCAATGAACGCCCGCATCCTCATCGTTGAAGACGACGCCGAAATCGCCGCCAATATTTATGATTTTCTGTCCGCGCGCGGTTATCAGCCCGATGCTGCGCCCAATGGCCTGACGGCGCTGCATCTCTTGAGCGAAACCCGCTTTGACGCCGTGATTCTCGACATTGGCCTGCCCGGCATCGACGGCCTGACCCTGCTTGAGCGCCTGCGCCAGGATCTGCGCCAGGCCGTGCCGGTTTTGCTGCTGACTGCGCGCGATACGCTCGATGACAAGCTCGATGGCTTTAACGCTGGCGCGGATGATTATCTGAACAAGCCCTTTGCGCTCAAAGAGCTGCAAGTGCGGATTGAAGCGCTGATCCGGCGCGCACAGGGGCGCGTCGTGATGCCGATTTTGCGGATTGGCGCGTTGTCGCTCGATGGCATAAGCGGCGAAGTGCGCTGGCAAGGCCAAGCGCTCAAGCTCGCGCCCAAGAGTCTGAAATTGCTCGAAATCCTGATGCGCCAGGAAGGCCGGCTCTGGAGCCGCGAAGAGCTGGAAGTGGCGGTCTGGGGCGAAGTTCAGGACACCAGCGATACCTTGCGCCACCATCTTTCCCAATTGCGCCGCGCGCTCACCCTGCCTGATGGTCGCTGCCCGCTGCAAACCGTGCATGGCCGCGGCTACCGCCTGATCGATACGGAGCAAACCGATGCGTCGTAGCCTGCGCTGGCGGCTCTCGCTCGCCTTTAGCTTGTTGACCTTTATGGCCATGATTGCGCTCGCCACCGCTTCGCTGCTGGCCGCTGAAGAGCGCGAAGAAGAGCTGATCGACGAAGTCGTCAACGCCACTTGCAACGGCATTCTGGCGCAAGCCGATCTGAACCGGCCTTTGCTCCTGGCGGCCCATCTGCGCTTTTTTCATGCCCCGGCGGGCGTGCTTCCGCAAGGCTTGCCGGCAGAAATCAGCAATTTCCCGGTCGGCAATCGCGAATGGTACGGCGATGGCGTCGAATACCATGTGGGCGTGCGCGAGAAAGACGGCGAGCGCATCTATGTGCTCTACGACACCGCCCTGCACGAAGACCGGCTGTTTGCGCTGGGTGTCAGCCTGTTCGTCGGCATTCTGGTGCTGGGCGCGTTCTTGCTGCTGTTCGGACACTGGTTAT
>CAXYUI010000284.1:0-2679 GCA_964291975.1 uncultured Formivibrio sp.
TCACGGCCAGATCGACTTCGGAGCCGGTGGCGATCAGGATCAGGCTTGGCTTGCCAGCACAATCCTTCAGCACATAACCGCCCTTCTTGATGTCGGCGATTTGCTCTTCGGAACGCGTCTGGAATTGCAGATTCTGACGGGTCAGGATCAGCGCGGTCGGGTTGCTGCGCGCTTCAACGGCGGCTTGCCAGGCGACGAAGGCTTCAACGGTATCGCACGGACGCCATACTTCCAGATTCGGGATCAGGCGCAGGGTGGCGGTCTGCTCCACCGGCTGGTGGGTCGGGCCATCTTCGCCGACGCCAATCGAATCGTGGGTGAACACGTAGATGGTGTTGGTCTTCATCAGCGCTGACATGCGGATGGCGTTGCGGGCGTATTCCGAGAAGATCAGGAAGGTGCCGCCGAACGGGCGGAAACCGCCGTGCAGTACCAGACCATTCATGATCGCGGCCATGCCGAATTCGCGCACGCCGTAGGAAATGTAATTGCCCGATTCGCCATCAAACGATTGGCAACCCTTCCAGTTGGTCAGGTTCGAGCCGGTCAGGTCGGCCGAGCCGCCGAGGAATTCCGGCAGGTTCGGCGCGATCAGGTTCAGTGCATTTTGCGAAGCTTTGCGGGTGGCGACGGTTTCCGCCTTGGCCACGACTTCGGCGAGGCCCGCTTTGGCAACAGCATCCCAGTTGCCTGGCAATTCACCGGCCATGCGGCGGGTAAATTCGCTGGCGAGTTCCGGGTAGGCCTTGGCGTAGGCGGCAAAGGCATCGTCCCAGCGGGTCTGCGCTTTGGCGCCGATTTCGCGCTTGTTCCAGCCGGCGTAGACATCGGCCGGGATTTCAAACGGCGCGTGGTTCCAGCCAATCGCGGCGCGAGTGGCGGCGATTTCGTCGTTGCCCAGCGGCGCGCCGTGGCTGTCATGCGTGCCGGCCTTGTTGGGCGAGCCCTTGCCGATCACGGTACGGCAGCAGATCAGCGACGGTTTGTCGGTGACGGACTTGGCTTCTTCGATGGCGGCGTTGAGCGCATCCACATCGTGACCATCGACGCCGCGTACCACATGCCAGCCATAGGCTTCAAAGCGAGCCGGCGTGTCATCGGTAAACCAGCCTTCCACGTGGCCGTCGATCGAGATGCCGTTGTCGTCCCAGAAGGCGGTCAGCTTGCCGAGCTTCCAGGTGCCGGCCAGCGCGCAGGCTTCGTGGCTGATGCCTTCCATCAGGCAGCCGTCGCCCATGAACACCCAGGTGCGGTGATCCACGATGGTGTGACCATCGCGGTTGAATTCTTTGGCGAGCAGCTTTTCAGCGAGCGCCATGCCCACGGCATTGGTGATGCCCTGACCCAGCGGGCCCGTGGTGGTTTCCACGCCGACGGTATGGCCGACTTCCGGGTGACCCGGCGTCTTGGAGTGCAGTTGGCGGAAGGATTTGAGGTCGTCGATTGAAACGTCATAGCCGGTCAGGTGCAGCAAACCATAGTGCAGCATCGAGCCGTGGCCGTTGGAGATCACAAAGCGATCGCGGTTAAGCCACTTCGGATTGGCTGGATTGTGACGGTAGTGGTCGTTGCCCCACAGCGCGAGCGCGATTTCAGCCATGCCCATCGGCATGCCCGGGTGACCGGAATTGGCTTTCTGGACGGCATCCATCGCAAGGGCGCGGATGACATTGGCGAGATCGGAACGGCTGGCCATGAATGTTTCCTTCAATCAAATAGCAACGGGCGCAAAGGCCTCTGAGGCGCGCATTATCCTTGAGCCGGTCAAGTGAAGACAACCCGGAATAGCCCGAATAAACAAATTTTTACGCTCGTCGGGCATAAAAAAATCAGGGCAGGTACGAGCCTGCCCTGATTGTTGGCGCTTGCACGCTTACTCAAGCACATAAGTTCCAGGGGCGTCGCCGACCTTGGCGTAAGTGCGATTGGATAGTTTGGGTTTGACTTGTGCGCCGGAGCGCTCGCGAAGCCAGTCAACCCAGTGCGGCCACCAGGAGCCGGCCACGCTTTGTTGATTCGCCTGCCACTCTTCGCAGGTTTCGCCGGCCTTGGGCTGACCCTGCCAGTAGCTGCGCTTTGATTTCGGCCCCGGCGGATTGATGATGCCGAGAATGTGACCTGAAGTGGAAAGGGTAAACGTTACCGGCCCACTGACCCGATGCACCAGTGAATAAGTCTGTTTCCACGGCGCGATGTGATCTTCCTCGGTGCTGGCCATGTAAATCGGCTGGGTGATCTTGGCTAGATTGATGCATTCACCGGCGACTTTCAGCGCATCCGGTTCGACGAGCTTGTTTTTCATATACAAATCGCGCAGGTAATAGCGGTGCATGGCTTCGGGCATGCGGGTCGAATCCATGTTCCAGTACAGAACGTCAAAGGCCGTCGGCGTTTCGCCCAGCAGATAATTGCTGACCCAGTAGTTCCAGATCAGGCTGTTTGGTCGCAGCATGCGAAAGCTCGATGCCATGTCCTTGCCGTCCAGAAAGCCGTTGCGCGCCATCATCCGCTCGATGAAAGACACACCTTCTTCGTCGATGAACACTTCAATGTCGCCTGGTCGCGAAAAATCGGTCAGTGTGGTCAAGAGCGTGGCCGATTCCACGGGCACATGGTCTGGATCTTTGCGGTTGGCCCAGGCCAGATAGGTGGTGACCAGCGTGCCGCCGATGCAGTAGC
>CAXYUI010000285.1:0-2677 GCA_964291975.1 uncultured Formivibrio sp.
CATAACGACCAGAACTGCGACAGCAAAAAGCCGGTGCGCGGCGCGGCCGACGTGGCCAATCTGTGCAGCTATCCGAATGACGCTCAGGGCAAGAAGCAATTCCCGGCGGGCAAGCCGGAAATGAGTTTCCAGAATTCGCTGGAAAACTATGTGAAGGATGCCAAAGCCCGTGGCGCAATCCCCTTCATGATGACGCCGACCACGCGCTTCTGGAATGCCGAGCGCAAAGAAGCCTACAAGGGTGGCGATACCCGTCCCGTCGTTCCTAACCACTTTACTTTTGCCGGGCAGGGTAGCGGTGGCTTCGCCTACGTTGGCGATTACAGCCAGACCGTCAAGGACACGGCTAAATCTAACGGACTGCCGCTGATTGATCTGGAAGCCAAAACCATCGCCTTTGCCAACGCCCACGCGAGCGACTGGCAGAACTACTGGCTGGTGATCAGCGATACCAAAACCTATCCGTGGTACGCCACCCAAAAAGACGGCACGCCGGCCAAACCCGACACGACCCATTTGCAGGAAGCCGGCGCCAAAGCTTTTGCCGGTCTCGTCGCAGAAGGCATCAAGGAAACGCCGGAACTCAAGAATCTGGCTCAATTGTTGAAGTAAAGGAAACCACCATGAAAAAACTCCTCCCTCTCTCGCTGGCCATTGCTGCGCTGTATGGCTGCGCCAGTTTTGAATCCGGCCCGCAATTGACCGGTGTGGCCGCTTACCAAGGCCCGTTTGCCGAAGCCAATATCACTGTGTTCGACGCCAAGGGCGAAAAGCGCACAACCACGACCGATGAGCGAGGTGCATACCGTATCAGCATCAAAGGTCTAACCGCGCCTCTCATGATCACTGCCGTTGAAGCTGGCAATGATAATTGCGATGACAGCAGCAAACCGTGGGCGCGTTGTCTGGGTTCACTGGTCGCTGAAATCAAACCCGATACCACCATCGCCAATATCAATGTGTTGACCGACCGCGCCGTCAGTAGCGTGGCTTCCGCGCTCAAGCTCAAAGGCCCGCAAGCCTTGATGAACAAGGGCACGGCGGCAGGCTTGGATGCTCAATTGATTCAGGAAAAAATCAACGGTGGGCGCAAGCCTTTCGTGCAGGCGCTGAAGGACGCTGGTGTGGCCGATGTGGAAAACTACGATCCGGTCACCACCCCGATGCAGGCCGACGGCAAGGGCATCGACGCCGTATTGCGCGTGCTGGTGCACAACCGTGGCTATGACAATGACAGCGGCGTTCCTGGCGGCACGGCGATTCTGGATGCCGATTACCGCTATGTGGGCAACGAAGAACCGCTCGATCTGAAAAGCGCGCAGGCTGCGCTCGATCAGGCGCGTGATCCTTCCTATACGCGTGTGTTGATTGTCGGCGACTCAACCGCTTCGACCTATGAAAAATTCCGTCTGCCGCGCATGGGCTGGGGTCAGGTTTTCCAGGATGAATTCAAACCCGGCGCCAAGGTGAAAGTGCTGAACAACGCCAAATCCGGCCGCAGCTCGCGCAACTTCTACAACCAGGGCTATTTCCGCGAAATGATGCAATACGTCCGCCCCGGCGATTACGTCATCATCCATCACGGCCATAACGACCAAAACTGTGACAGCAAGAAGGCCAAGCGCGGCGCCGCCGATGTCGCCAACCTGTGCAGCTATCCGAACGATGCCAAGGGCAACAAGCAGTTCCCGGAAGGCCAGCCGCAAATGTCTTTCCAGAGTTCGCTTGAAGTCTATGTGAACGAGGCACGCGCCAAGGGCGCGATCCCGCTCATTATGACCCCGACCACCCGTGTGTATAACGCCGAGCGCAAGTCCGGCCAGTTCCCGGTGGCGCACAGCCATTACACGACGATGGAGCAGGGCAGCAAGGGTTATGCCTTTGCGGGTGATTACAGCCAGACCATCAAAGACACGGCCAAGGCCAATAAATTGCCCCTGATCGACATCGAGCAGATGACCATCGACTTTGCTAACGCCCACGAAGCGGACTGGAAAAACTACTGGCTGGCGGTCGATCCGACCAAGTACGCCTTCTATGCCAAGGAATCGTCCGGCACGCTGGCCAAGCCTGACACGACCCACTTCCAGGAAGCAGGCGCGCGCGCGGTAGCTGGCATGGTGGCGCGTGGCATCAAGGAAAGCACCGCACCAGAACTGAAAAAACTGGCCGCACAGCTGAAGTAATCCTTCGGCACACCATCAAAAAGCCCCGGCATAAAACCGGGGCTTTTTGATGGAACTTCGTGCGCTTCCTCCATAAAAGAAAGCGGCACAAGGTCACTTTTCGGGCTTAGAAAGGGTCTCAGAAGGCCATGCGTGTTCAGCTTTTTGCAATCGCCCCGTATCCATCAATAACGTTTAAAGCCAGTCAGAATCATATCCGGCTTCACATCCCAGGGTTCCGCCGGCAAAAAATCGTGCCGCTGACACTCAAACGCCAAAGCAATCAGCAAAGGCCGCTGGTAATGCTTGCGCGTACGGCGAAACGCAAAGGTCGCATCATAAAAACCACCGCCTTGCCCCAGCCGGCCACGGTGACTATCAAAACCCACCAGCGGCATGAACACCACATCAAGTTGGCGCGAAGAACAACTTTCATGATGATCCGGCTCTGGAATGTCATAGGCGCCCAGCGACCAATCTGCTTCCTGATCAAACCGCACAAAACGCAACTG
>CAXYUI010000286.1:0-2675 GCA_964291975.1 uncultured Formivibrio sp.
TCCGCACCCTGTTCAACGACCATGCCCAGACCATCTGCCGCCAAGCCTGCGCCGCCCGCGCGCGCGGCCAGAACAAAAGCGGTCGGTTCTTTCTTGTAAGCCATGTCATAAGCAAGCGAATCCGCATCCCAAACGCCTGCGGGCAGCGGCGGCACATCGCCCGTCATGCTCGAAGCTGAGCCGTTGATGATGATGTCAAAGCGGCCGGAGATGTCGGCAAAACCGCCACCAGCGAGTTTTGTTTCACCCGCATCCGCTTTGAAGGTTTCAGCGAGTTCGACCGCTTTGCTGGCGGTGCGGTTGGCAATGAAAATTTCCGCCGGTTTTTCGGCCAAGATTGGCAGGATCGCGCCGCGTACCGCACCACCTGCACCCAGCAGCAGGACTCGCTTGCCCGTCATACTGCGACCCAGATTGTGGGTGATGTCGCGCACAATGCCGCAACCGTCGGTGTTGTCGCCCAGAATCGTGCCGTCAGCGCGCAGGGTAAACATATTGACTGCGCCAGCAGCCTTGGCGCGCGGCGTCAGCTCGTCAGCCAGCTCGAAAGCTTCCAGTTTGAACGGCATGGTGATGTTCATGCCCAGCCCACTCGATTTCTGGAATTCGCGTACCGCAGCGACAAAACCGTCGAGTTCGCCCAAGATCGCGCCGTATTCGAGATCCTGATTGCACTGTTTGGCAAACGCGGTTTGCAGGGCAGGGGATTTGGCTTGGGCAATCGGGTTGCCGATGATGGCGTAACGGTCGGTCATGGCGATTTCTCTCAAAGGGTTGAAGTGAGCTTACTCTGGTCAGGCCAGTAGGCCAATGCATAAAAGCGACAGAAGCGCCGTCGAGGGATCGATTCGGCGCTTCTGGCTGGGTTGAAACGATTAAGGCTTGATCGGTTTGACGAGGCTGGCCGCATGTTTGGCGCGTTCGCGCGCGGCATCGGTGTCGTGGCCGGCAGCCAACGCTACGCCCATGCGGCGGCGCTCGAAGGATTCGGGCTTGCCAAAAAGGCGCAGGTCGGCGCGCTCAATGTGCAGCGCTTCGGCCACACCATCAAAAGCGATGCCAGCTTCATTCATGCCGCCGTAGATCACGGCGCTGGCAGCGGGTTCGCGCATGGTCGTATCAACCGGCAGTTTCAGGATGGCGCGGGCGTGCAATTCGAATTCCGAATAGCGCTGGCTCATCAAGGTGACAAGGCCGGTGTCGTGCGGGCGCGGGCTGACTTCCGAGAACCAGACCATGTCGCCCTTCACGAAGAGTTCCACGCCAAAGAGGCCACGGCCGCCGAGCGCGGTGGTGATTTTTTCGGAAATATCGCGCGCTTTCTGGATCGCCACCGGGTTCATCAACTGCGGCTGCCAGCTCTCGATGTAATCGCCCTTGTGCTGAACGTGACCGATGGGCTCGCAGAAACTCGTCTCGACACCCCCGCTCTTGCCCACGGCACGCACGGTCAGCTGGGTGATCTCGTAGTCAAAATCAATAAAGCCTTCAACGATGACCTTGCCCTGATTGACGCGACCGCCCGCAGCGGCGTATTCCCAGGCTGCGACCACATCATCCGGGCCGCGCAGCAGCGACTGGCCTTTGCCTGACGAAGACATCGTGGGTTTCACCAGACACGGAAAACCAATTTCGGCCACCGCGGCTTGCAGCTCGGCAAGGCTCGCAGCAAAACGGTAAGGCGAGGTGGGCAGGCCGAGTTCTTCGGCGGCCAGGCGGCGGATGCCTTCGCGGTTCATGGTCAGATTGGTTGCGCGAGCGGTCGGGATCACCTCAGATAGACCATCGGCCTCAATGCGCAGCAGTTCTTCCGTGGCGATCGCCTCGATTTCCGGCACGATCAGATGCGGTTTTTCAGCTTCAACGAGGGCGCGCAAAGCCTTGGCGTCGCTCATGTCGAGCACATGGCTGCGATGTGCGACCTGCATTCCTGGCGCATTGGCGTAACGGTCGACCGCAATCACTTCAACGCCCAAGCGTTGCAGAGCAATAATGACTTCCTTGCCGAGCTCGCCGCTGCCCAGCAGCATGACCTTGGTGGCGGAAGAAGAGAGCGGGGTGCCGATGCGCATGGAAACCTCGGAATGGTGCGGGTGAAATTTGCGCGCATGGTATCACAGGCTGAGGCTGGCTCGGCGGATGAGGGCTGGAAGGTGGGTGGCGAAATTGGTGAGGCAGAGGCGGTGTGGATGTAAAAACATTGATCTGGATTTGGCACTGCACGGATGCTGCGCCTCACACCTCACACCTCACACCTCACACCTCACTCCATCCAGATCAGACTCGCCATGCGCCCGGTCTGGCTATCTCTGCGATAAGAGAAGAAATGTTCCGGTTCGGAATGCGTGCAGCGATCACCACCATAAATCGCCGTGACGCCGATCCGGTTCAGGCGCTGGCGGGCAAGCAGGTAGAGATCGCACAGCCATTTTTCGCCGTGTGGGGCAAAAGCGCTGGCGTGTTGCGGATCGTGCTGGATAAAGGTTGCGCGCACTTCACCCCCCACTTCGAAAGCGGTGGGGCCAATGGCTGGGCCGAACCAGGCTAGGATCTCGTTGGCTTCCACCTTCATGGCGGCGATGGTGGCTTCGAGCACGCCATTGGCGAGTCCCCGCCCGCCAGCGTGCGCCGCGCCGCCAGCTGTGCCAGCGTGGGCGCAGACAAGCACGGGCAGG
>CAXYUI010000287.1:0-2629 GCA_964291975.1 uncultured Formivibrio sp.
TGGGCGAGACGGCCAAAGCGCGGCTCAAGGTGATTTACGAATCCACCGACGGCTTCGAGATCGCGCGCCAAGACTTGCATATTCGCGGTCCGGGCGAACTGGTTGGCGTGCGCCAGTCCGGCGTGCCGATGCTGCGTTTTGCCGATCTGGAAGCCGATGCCGATTTGCTCGAAGCGGCGCGTGAGGCGGCGGAAGAGCTGCTCGCGCGCGACCCAGTTCGGGTTGAGCCGCATCTGGATCGCTGGCTGCCGGGGCGAGAAGCGCTGCTTAAGGTCTAAGAAGGGCAGTCTGCTCGCTACCCGGCATCAGGCAAAGCCTGACGCGGAGCGATGTCGTGGATTTTGGGCATGTCACTGGCGCGGCCGGTGAAGACGATGCGGTGTTTCTTGCCCGCCGCTAGTAGGCCGCTTTCAGTTCAAACAGACGGTTCTGAAAATAGCTGGCGCGATCGTGCTCACCCTGTTTGGCGTAGTGACGTATCGCTTCTTCTGCGGCCGTTTTACCCAGGAAATCGTTTTCGCGAATCACCATTTCCAGATAGCGCAGCGCACGATCGTCTTTCATCGCCAGCAAAGCTTGCGCGGCCAGCCACGCGCCTTCACCTTGGCCTTCGCCGCTTTCCGCCAGTTCAATGGCCAAGGGCAAGCCACGTTCCCGATCCCCCAGGGTGAGCAGCGCACTGGTATAGCGCAGGCGCGTTGCGGGGTCGAGCGAGCTCGCTTGCCGCCAGGACAATTCACCCACCAGGGCGCGTGCTGTTTTTAGCTGGCGATGGCGTGTTTCCCATTCATCGCGCATGGCTGCTTGCCATGCCTCATCAAATTCGCGGGTGATGCGGCCGTATAGGTCGCCAAACAGATATTCTGCTGCGCTTTGTGTGGGGTTTCGAATCAATTTGGCCGTTTCGCGCAGACCCGTGATCCGCGTGCTTAAGCTGGCGTGTTCGTCGTCGAAACGAGCTTCAGCATCAAGCGCCTGATGCAACCAAGGCTTCCAGTAGTCGGACTGATCGTCCTGAGCCAGTTCTTGGCGCAAGTCAGCCCAAGGATGAATCTCACGAATCTGGCTGGTTTGCTCGGAACGTGCCAAAACGCGCGGCCAGTACACCTCGTCCAGATAGGTTTTAACCACGGCGCTGCGGCACAGAGCATGCATGGTGCTGCTGGTGCTGGTCAGGCGTGCGGCGATACGATCCGCACGCAGAGACTGGCGTCGCGCAAATGGCAAGGTGACTGCACAAAAATAGGGGATGAACCAGAGCAAAAAGCGGGAAATAAGTTGGTCGAGCCGATCGCGGTTTTGCGCGATGCGGATATAGATTTGTTGCCAGTGCCGGCGTTGTCGAAACAGCCCATCGCTGGCATTGAGCGCCAATTCGTGAGTGAGCATGGACTGGAATTGATTGGTGGACAGCGCTTGCAGATAGGGCAGGCCAATCAGCAGGTAGTAACGTTGGCCGCCCAGAATGCCAAAGCGTGCAATTTGGCGGATTTCAACGCGATATTCCTCATCCAAAATCACGCCATCGAGGGCGGGCGCGCCAACTTTGGCGCTGATCTTGGCGATGAGTTGAAAAAGGCGGGGCGCGGTTTCCTGATCCACCCAATGTCCTTGTGGTGGGTCGGGGGTAAAGACCAGTAACAACCAGATTCGTGCAGCCAGAAAGAGCAGCCCCAAGAAAAGCAGACCACCCAGTAACGAGTTCAATTCGCTGGCAATCCAGTGCGCTAATTGGCATCCAAGCAAAATAAGTATTGGAATGCACCAGGTATAAATCCGGCCAAGAAGAGCTGTGTTTATTATTTTTTTCTTATATATTTCAGCGGCATGATCGGCATCTATTTCAAGTTGTTTGATGAGGTTCTTGAATTGAGAAAGATCCATTTTTACGCGGCCTGATGAAATACAGTTCGGCATTATGACATTGTCATTCCAGTTTGATCGAGCCGTTTGGCAGGATGCGTGGCTCGCATGGTATGAACCAGAAGGTCGATTTGGGGTGGCGCCCGTTTCGGGTGCGCTTCTGATGAGTTTTGCACCTTGCTGGTGCTGGATGCTGGCTATTGGTTGCATTAGTGGTTGCTAATGAATGGCATGTTTCTTGCAAACCCTTTGTTACAAATACGACAAGCAGGGGACGCCAAATGAACTTCGCCAGCGATGCGATGCATCTTTCCAATTCCGAACAGCACTGGCTGCCCTGGTGGGGCAAAACCGGCAAGCTTGCCATGCGCTGGGCGACCTGGCTCAACCGCCGTCGCTGTCAGCCTCTGGAAATTGCTTTTGAGGGCATTGCCCAGACCCGAGTGCGGATTTTGCAGGACTGGGCGCACCAGCAATGGGCGCACCTGGAAGGATTTGCCCAATCCATGCCCGATCCGCAGCAAACGGGGGCGGATTGGCTGGCGGCCCGACTGAAAATCTGCAGGGATGTATCCGAGCTTTTCGTGCTCGATCCGGATGGCCGGGTGCTGGCGTCCACTTTTTCCCGGCATGTTGGCCAGCGCGATCTGGATGCGCGCGCGGTGCAACAGGCCCGTTCAGGCCGTTTTCTGTATGGGCCGTATGTCGATCCGCTGACTGAAGCCATTGGTGCGTCGTCGTCTTCTTTCCATGACGCAGTGACGCT
>CAXYUI010000288.1:0-2610 GCA_964291975.1 uncultured Formivibrio sp.
CTCTTGTCCTCGATCACATAGCGCGTCGCATGCACCCCGACCTTGGGTGTGAAAAAGCCGTAAGAGTCCTGGAACGGGAACGCCAGCGCCGGATAAGCCCAGGTGCGCACGCCGCTGGATTTATTGGCGTGTTCAAAGCGCGCGGCTTCGGCGCTCAGCGTCGGTTGCAACCAAGATGCGACTTCAGGCTTTGCGTGGAAAAACAATTGCGGCATGCGCGAGTACGGTGTTTCCACTGGATCACTGGCGCTTTGCAAAGTTTGGAAGCGCTGCCAGCGCAGATAGCTGGACCAGTTTTGTCCGGCGTAACTGAGCGTGCCTTCGCGGGGCAGGTTGGTCTGCGATGAAACCGCCATGCGGTCGCCAAAGTCTTTCAGGTAGTTGTCATCCGAGACTTTTTGCAAATTCAGCGCCAGCTGCCAATCGGGCGCAAGCTGCTGGCTGTGCTTGAACATTTCGCTGAACCGGCTGCGACCATCGAGTTGGTCATTGAGCACTTCGGCGCGCATCAGGCCGCTCATGCTGCCGGTCAGATAACGAAATTCTCCGCCCAGCTGAGTGCCGCGCCGGGTGAAATAGCGCGGAATGATGGTCGCATCGTAGTTGGGGGCAATATTCCAATAGAACGGAGTCGCTACCGAAAAGCCGGCGTTGTCGTCAAAGGAGAAGGTCGGCACCAAGAGGCCGCTTTTCCGGCGTCCATCGAGCGGAAAATCGATCCACGGATAGTAGAAGATGGGCGCGCCCTTGAATTCGAGCCAGCTTCCCCACGCCTCGCCCACCTGGCGGTTGTAATCGAGATTCAAGCGGCTGGAATGGATATACCAATCATCATTGCCGATGGGGCAAGTGGTGAAGCGGCCATCGGACAGCGCATAACGATCAGGGCCTTCCAGTAGCAATTTGCGCGCATCGCCGCGCGCGCGCTCACCCGCCATGACGAACACCGGGTCGGAAATCTCTCCTTGGCGCGTGCCCAGCGTCATCTTGACCGATTTGCCGGTCAGAGTATGGCCTTCGCGGGTCAGGGTGAATTGGTCGCCCGCTTCTACGCGGTCTTCTTCTTGCTGATAGCGCGCCCAATCGGATTCGAGCTTTAAATCGCCCTGTTCCAAGATGACGCGACCCCGCACTTCAGCGGTTTTTCCGGTTTCTACATGCGCGGTATCAGCCTCGATGTTCACGGGTTGCTGCGACTCGGCCGCCCAAACGGTGGGGGCGATGCCCGCGATCAAAGCGGCAAGCAGGGAAGGGCGAAGAGGCGGAAACATGCAGCGATCGAGCCGGGCTTGATAGAATTGCCGGATTCTAGCAGCAAACCTTGGTGCGAACATGCTTCCCCCTTCCCGTCTGGACGCCATGAAAAACTGGCTGACCCAAGTAAGCGGCCAGCTTCCGGCCTCGCTTGATGCCGCCGCTGCCGATGCCAGCGTGCGTCGTTACTGGCGTGCGCACTGGCCTGAGCGCAGCCTGATTGTCATGGAAGCCGACCCGGCGCAATTTGATTGCCAACCGTTTCTGCGCTTGCGTGAACGGCTTGAAAGCGCCGGTTTGCCCGTGCCGCACTGTCTCGCGATCAATGAAAATGATGGCTTTGTCCTGCTCGAAGATCTGGGCGACCAGATTCTGACGCCCTTGCTGGTGGATGCCGCGACGGCGAAAAACTGGTATCTGCGCGCTATTGATCTTTTGATTCAGCAGCAAAAGAACACGCCAGTTGATGGCCTGCCCGTTTACGACGGCGCTTTTTTGCAGCGTGAACTCGAAATTTGCCGCGAATGGTATTTGGGTCGTCAGCTTGGCGTCGAACTCGACAGCGCAGCGCTGGCCGTCTGGCAGCGCAGCTGCGCGCTGATCGTCGCGACCAATCTGCAGCAAGCGCAAGTTTTTGTGCACCGCGATTTCCACTCGCGCAATTTGATGGTCAAAGACGGCGCATTGCGCCTGATCGACTTTCAAGATGCCGTGGCCGGCCCGATCAGCTACGACCTCGTCTCGCTGCTGCGCGACGCCTACATCGAATGGGACGAAGCCTTTGTGCTCGATCTGGCGATCCGCTACTGGGAACAAGCGCGCGCCGCCGGCCTGCCAGTCCACGATGATTTTGCCGCCTTTTACCGCGCTTTCGAGTGGCAAGGCTTGCAGCGGCACATCAAAGTGCTCGGCATCTTTGCCCGGCTTAAATTCCGCGACGGCAAGGAAGGCTATCAGGCCGACATCCCGCGCGTGCTCGCTTATGTGAAAAAGGTTTGCGAGCGCTATGGCGAACTGGCCGGCCTGCGTCGACTCTTGCGCGACGTGCATCAGGAAGTCGTCGAAGTCGGATATACGTTTTAAGGATTGCCATGAAAGTCATGATTTTGGCCGCTGGCCGTGGCGAGCGCATGCGCCCGCTGACCGACACCTGCCCCAAACCTCTGCTCGATGTCGCCGGTACGCCGCTGATCGGCTGGCACCTGCGTCGCCTTGCCGCCGCCGGCCTCACCGAGATCGTCATCAATCACGCTTGGCTGGGCGACAAGGTTGAAGCTGCGCTCCGCGACGGCGCAGCCTACGGCGTGGCGATCAGCTATTCGCCGGAAGGAAAAGCGCTGGAAACCGCCGGCGGAA
>CAXYUI010000289.1:0-2609 GCA_964291975.1 uncultured Formivibrio sp.
GCGATCTTGGCAAAGCGCTTGAGCCGGCCGCAAATCCGTACAAAGCCTTCAGTGTCCACGTTGACGATGTCGCCCGTGTTATACCAACCCGCGCCATGCTCAGATGCCGTGGCTTCGAGCACGCCTGGTGCAGCTACGCGGTTATAGCCGGCCATGATGTTCGGCCCCTTCACATGCAAAAGGCCGCCTTCGTCGATGCCTGGGACTGGTTCAAGCCAGTATTCCACGCCAGGCAGAAACTGGCCGACGGTGCCGGTGCGGTAGGCCATCGGCGTATTGACGGCGAGAACTGGCGCGGTTTCGGTGGCGCCATAACCTTCCAGAATCCGGATGCCGAACTTCTCGAACCAAATTTCACGCACGGCAGACGACAGCTTTTCCGCGCCAGCCACCACATAGCGCAGGCGATAGAAGTCATACGGGTGCGCGTAGCGGGCGTAGTTGCCAAGGAAAGTGCTGGTGCCAAAGAGTACGGTGCAGTTGCGGTCGTAAGCGACTTCCGGAATTACGCGGTAATGCAGCGGCGATGGGTAAAGGAATAATCGCGTGCCGGTCATCAGCGGCAAGAGCGCGCCGGCGGTCAGGCCGAAGGCGTGGAAGATCGGCAACGCGTTGAGGAATTTGTCGTCCGAGGCGAAATCGATCACCGAACGCATTTGCGCCATATTGGCGAGTAGATTCTGGTGGCTCAGCACCACGCCCTTGGGCACGCCTTCCGATCCAGAGGTGAATAGCACCACGGCGGCATCGTCGGCGCGGGATTGCTGGATCAGAGTGCGCGGGAAGAGCAGGGTGAAGATGAGCCAGAGCTTGTCGGCGACTTTAAGCGTGGATTTCAGGTCTTCCAGATAAACCACGCGGTATTTAGCGGCGAGCTTTTCGACGACTTCTTCGAGACGAGCAGTCTGGATAAAGGCGCGCGAAGCGATGATCGTTTTGACCTGCGAAGCGGTACAGGCGGCGTCGAGCCCGGCAAAACCGGCCGTGTAATTCAGCATCGCCGGCACGCGGCGGAAAGCGGTCGCGCCCAGAATCAGGCCGAGCGTCGGCACGACATTGGGCAGCAGCACGCCCACGCGCTCGTTCTCACTGGTGATCTTGCTGACGATGCGACCCAGACCCAGTGTCATTTTCAGGATTTCGCCGTAGGAGTGCTCGACCTGGCGCATATCCTCGACGAGGCGGCGCTTGCGGCCATACAAGCGGATCGCATCGAGGAAGGATTCGTACAGGGTATTGATCGGACGAGTCGCAAAGATCATGTGTTGCATGATGCGGCGCAGTGCCTCGCCAGCCAGACGGCGGCGTTCGCGTGATTTGCCTTCAGCAGGTAGGGTGATGGTTTCCAGCGGCAGGATAGACAGCGTCATCTTGGGAAACCACTGGCGCGGATATTCACCACTCATGCGGCTGAAATAGGTGCGGCTCGGGCCATCGAGGCGGATCGGTAAAATCGCGGCGCGAGTGCGCGCGGCGATAAAGGCCGGGCCGTCATACACCTTCATCAAAGAACCGGTCACCGTAATCCGGCCTTCCGGAAAAATCACCACCGGGCGGCCACTATCAACAATCTTGACCACTTGCTTGATCGCCATCGGGCTGGTCGGATCGACTGCCAGAAAATCGACAAGCTTCAGAAGAGTGCCAAAGAGCCAGTGCTGTGCCACCCAAGTGTGTACGACGAAAACCGGATTCATTGGCAAGAAAAGCGCGAGCAGAAAGCCATCGAGGAAAGATTCGTGGTTGGCGACGATCAAGAGGCGCTCGGGCTGCTTGGCAGGAAACTTGCCGCGCAGCTCGATACGAAACAGGATTCGGAATAAATTGCGTAATAGTGATAGCACCAGTGTTTTCATCATGGCCTCCCTCAGGCTTCTTCCTGGATGTATTGCGTGACGTTATTAAAGGTTTCGAGCAAGAATGATTTGTTGAGCCAGAACCAGACCTCCTTGCCGACTTTCTGGCTTTCGAGAACGCCGGCTTCGCGCAGGATTTTTAAATGATGCGAAACGGCTGAGCGCGACAAGGGTGAGGCCTCAACAATCTGTCCGACATTGAGTCGCTCGCCAGGCTCGAACATCAGCAGCATGCGCTGGCGATGTTCATCACCCATTGCAGTGAAAACCCGAGCCATATCTTTCCATTCCAAAGGCAGGGCTTGTTGGTAGTTTGATCTCATTGATGCAACCAAATAACTAAGAGTTTGGTTACGTTAATGCGGGAGCGTAAACCTGTCAAGAAAAAATGTTGCACCGCTCGCCGGCTGCTTTTGGAACTAAGCCCGCGTCTGCGTAGTCTATGAAGTCTTGGATCTAAAGGAGTAGCGAGATGGATACGGGTCTTGTGAATGCGGCTTCGAATGCAAACTTCCAAACCGTGGGTGGGGTGGCTTCGGCCAACGCCTTAAAGAAGGCGTTGGATACCCAGCAGCAAACGGCACTGAGCCTTTTGGAATCGATTCCTGCGCCCCAATACAATAATCCTCCCAACCTTGGCGCAAATGTGGATGTCCGAGCCTGAGTTTTGATTTCTTCAAAATCAATTACTTGCGGTCTTTTTGAAAGTTTTATTG
Source organism: uncultured Formivibrio sp. (assembly GCA_964291975.1). Classification (GTDB taxonomy): domain Bacteria; phylum Pseudomonadota; class Gammaproteobacteria; order Burkholderiales; family Chitinibacteraceae; genus CAXYUI01. Next base: position 2,573 of record CAXYUI010000289.1, read on the forward strand.
CAAGAAGGTGTTGACGGGTTTCGGGGTGGTGGGTATA
>CAXYUI010000290.1:0-2602 GCA_964291975.1 uncultured Formivibrio sp.
CGGCCATGTTTCCCATGGCGCCCCTCGCCTCGCCCGAGCTGCGCCCCGGCGCCGGGTTGCCCGAAATCTTGATCGAGGCAAAGCCGTTGTAGCGATCGAGCGAAGGCGCGCCAACAATCCAGCGCGTGCTGACGACTTCGGACAAGGGAATCATCTTGCCGCTGCTATTGCGCAATTGCAGCTTGAGAATGTCTTCCGGCGTGCCGCGACTAGCCGGATCAGCCTGCACCCAGACCCGCAGCACACGACCGTTGCGCACAAAGTCGTTGGCATAGGACGAGCCGAGCGCCACTTGCAAGGTGCTGTTCAGATCGGCCGAGCTGATGCCCAGCTGACTGGCTTTTTCACGATCAATATCCAAGAACAGCTGCGGCCCCGGCTCCTGGCCTTCCGGACGCACACCAGTCAGCACTTGGTTCTGAGCGGCCATCCCCAGCATCATATTGCGCGCCTCGGTCAGCGCTTCCCGACCCAGGCCGCCGCGGTCTTCCAGGCGGAAGTCGAAACCGCCCATCGAACCCAGTTCCGGGATCGGCGGCACGTTGGTGGCGAAAGCGAAGGCTTCTTTCAGACTGAAGAGATAGCCCAGTGCTTTGCCGATGGTGCCATCGAGCGGCATCTGCTTGCGCTCTTTCCAGTCTTTCAGGGAAACGAAAGCGATGGCGTTGTTCTGACCACGGCCAAAGAAGCTGAAGCCGGCGATGGTAATCACGCGGTCGACTTCCGGCTGCGCCTTGTAATAGCCTTCGACCTGCTCAAGGATCTTCAGCGTGCGCTCCTGGCTCGCGCCGGCCGGCAACTGCACCACCGAAACAAAGTAACCCTGGTCTTCAGATGGCAGGAAGGAGGTGGGCAGCTTGGTAAAGAGGCCCGCCGTCACCACCAGCAGCACGGCAAACAGGGCCATGACGACCGCCGTCTTGCGCACCAGCTTTTCCACGATCCGGACATAGCCGTTGGTGGTGCTGGCAAAGAAGCGGTTGAACCAGCCAAAGAAGCCGCCGCGATGATGATGTTCGCCCTTCTTGACAGGTTTCAACAGCGTAGCGCACAAGGCCGGGGTCAGGGTCAGCGCCATGATGGCCGAGAACACCATCGACAGAATCAGCGTGATCGAGAACTGGCGATAAATCGCGCCGACCGAGCCGCTGAAGAAGGCCATCGGAACGAACACGGCCGTCAGCACCAGCGTGATCGCAATCACCGCGCCAGTAATCTGCTGCATGGCTTTCTGGGTGGCTTCACGCGGGGCGAGCCCTTCTTCGGACATGATCCGTTCGACGTTTTCCACCACCACAATGGCGTCATCGACCAGAATCCCGATCGCCAGCACCATTGCAAACAGCGTGAGCAGGTTGATCGAGTAGCCGAACAGGTACAGGCCCAGCAATGCCCCCATCAGCGCGATCGGCACGACGATGGTCGGGATCAAGGTCGCGCGGAAGTTTTCCATAAAGAGATACATCACCAGGAAAACCAGCACGATGGCTTCCAGCAGGGTTTGCAGCACCTCCATGATCGACACCTTGACGAACTTGGAGGTGTCGTACGGAATTTCGTACTTCATGTCTTCCGGGAAGTACTGCGAGAGTTCTTCCATCTTGGCGCGCACAGCCGTGGCAGTTTCCAGCGCATTGCCTGTCGGCGAAAGCTTGACCGCAATCGCGGCGGCCGGATTGCCATTCAGACGCGCAGCAATCAGATAGTCGTTGGCGCCCAGCTCAACGCGGGCGACATCCTTGAGCCGCACCATGGCGCCATGGTCGCCATTGCGCAGGATGATGTTGCCAAACTCTTCGGCCGTATTGAGGCGGCCGCGCGAAACCACGGTCGCGGCAATTTCCTGGCCGGGCTTGGCCGGTTGCTGACCGAGTTCGCCGGTGGAAAGCAGCACGTTTTGCGCCTGGATCGCGGCCACCGCCTCGGCCGGCGTCATGTTGTAGCCAGTCAGTTTTTCCGGCTTGAGCCAGATGCGCATCGCATAGTCGGAGCCAAACAGATTGGCTTCGCCCACGCCCGGCACACGGCGGATCGCATCCAGAATGCTGGCGTTGGCATACGCGCCGAGCGCAGTTTCCGAATGCGTGCCATTGGGCGAAATGATCATGCCGAACAGCAGATAGTTGCTGCGGCTCTTCACCACTTGCACACCCTGGCTGCGCACGGTGTCAGGCAGACGGGTTTCCACGCGCTTGACCCGGTTCTGCGCTTCCACCGAGGCAATGTCGAGATCAGTGCCCGGCTCGAAGGTCAGCGTGATCGACATATTGCCCGAGCTGTCGCTGGTCGAGCTCATGTACTGCAAGTGCTCGATCCCGTTCATTTCCTGCTCGATCAGCTTGGTCACGCTGTCTTCGACCACGCTGGCGGAAGCGCCGGGATAAGAGGTGGAAATGGTCAACGCCGGCGGCGCGACTTCCGGATACTGCGCAATCGGCAAGCCCTTGAGCGCCAACAGGCCCGAGAGCACGATCACGATCGCGATCACCCATGCAAAGATGGGGCGGTCAATAAAGAAACGGGGCAGCATGTTGACTCCTTATTTTGCTGCGGCAGGTGCAGATGCAACGGCAGATGCACCAAATGGAACGGGCTTCACCAC
>CAXYUI010000291.1:0-2600 GCA_964291975.1 uncultured Formivibrio sp.
TTGGCCATCAGCTCGGTGTCATCCTTGCGGGTGCCGACGCCGTAATCTTCGGTGCCGAAGTTCTCTTCCAGAATGCGGTACTCGCCCGGTTTCTTGCTGGTGTAGTAACGGCCAACGATTTCATCGACCACGATAGCGTCGAGACGGCCGGTGGAAAGATCCATCAAGGCGGTGACGTTATCGCCGAACTTCTTGATTTCCTTAATGGACTTGGCTGTCGCTTCATCCTTCTGGATGGCATCAACGGCGCTGCTGCCATCCTGCACCCCTACGATTTTGCCAGCCAGTTCAGCCTTGGCCTTGATTGGGGATTTTTCTGTGACGACCACGATTTGGTGGTTCTGGATGTAAGGCGCGGTAAAGAGGATGTTGGCCTTGCGCTCTTCAGTGATGGTCAGACCGTTCCACAGCACGTCGATGCGCTTGCTGTTGAGTTCGGATTCCTTGGCGCTCCAGTCGATCGGCTTGAAGCTGACTTCCAGCCCCAGACGCTTGCCGGCTTCACGCGCCAGATCGATGTCAAAACCGGTGAGCTCGCCTTTTTCATCGCGAAAACCCATGGGCGGGAAATTGTCGTCCAGACCGATCACGATGGCCTTGGCGGCAGCGGCCGGTGGAGAAGCATCCGCCGCAGGTTCGGTTTTGCTGCAAGCAGCCAGTGCGGCCAGCGCCGCCAGTACGGCGAGGGAGAGAATCTTTTTCATGATGACACCCTGCAAAAAAGTGAATGGATGATGCTACGCGATGCCTTGCGGCGGTTAAAGCAGTTTGCGCAAATGTTGCCAGACCGCGACCCATGCGCCCAAAAGACACAAGACCGTCGTCGTGGCGATGACCAGGCCGATTTCCAGCAATCCCGGCATCTGTAAAACGAACTGCTGGTTGTACGCGGCGGCCAGTTCGCGCACGGCCGGATTGAGCGCGCCGATGATGGCGGCGGCCATCGCACAAGCCAGCGCGCCGCCCAGCAGGCCTTCGGCAAGCGCAAAGTGGATAAAGGGCCGGCGGATGAAGCTATCGGTCGCACCGATCAGTTTGACGACTTCGATCTCGTCACGGCGGGTCAGAATCTGCATGCGGATCGCATTGCCGGTAATCAAAGCGAGCGACGTTCCCAAGAGCACCGCCAGCACATGAAAAGCCATGCGCGCCAGCGCCACCAAGCGCTCCAGTCGCCGTGCCCAAGCCGAATCGAGCTGGGTTTCTTCTACGCCAGCCTGATTTTTCAACTCAGCCTGCAAAGCCTCCAGCGCTTCGGCGCTGTCTTGCCGGGCAGTAATCACAAAAGCGTCGGGTAGCGGATTTTCCGACAGGCCAGCCAGCAAATCACCCACGCCGGTGGCGGTCCGCATCCGCTTGAGCGCTTCGTCTTTGGCCACGAAACGGGTTTGCGCGGTGGGGGCAGCCTGCGCCAGAAGCTGGCGCATCTGCGCCAGTTGCTCGGACGTGGACGCGGGTTTCATAAAGACGGTCAGTTGCGGGGTGACCGGCATGGCGGTCGTGACGCTAGCGACGCTGGCCACGATCAGCCACAGGGTCAGCGGCAAGGTCGCCGCGATGCCAATCACCAGCAGGTTGAGTCCGGCGCTCAAAGGCTGGCGCGCCATGCCGGCGAGCGTGCGTTTGAAAGCGATCCAGTGTTGCAAAAACCAGTTTTTCATTGCTGTTCCTTATGCCGTGAACTGGCCGTTTTTCAGGCGCAGGATGCGGCGGCCGTAATCGGCCATCAGCGTTTCGTCGTGCGCGGCAATCACCAAGGTCACACCGACCTGGTGGAAGGATTTGAAGAGTTCGAGGATGTCGTGCGCGTAATCGCGATCCAGATTGGCGGTCGGCTCGTCGGCCAGCAGAATTGCGGGGCGGTGCACCACGGCGCGGGCGATGCACAGACGTTGCTGCTCGCCACCCGACAAACCCATCGGGCTGAGCTTTTCCTTGCCCGCCAGACCGACTTTATCGAGCGCGGCCAACACGCGACGGCGCGCTTCGCGGCCATCGAAACCGATGATGTCGAGCGGCAGACGCACATTGTCGAACACGCTGCGATCGTAAAGAATTTTGTGATCCTGAAAAATCAGTCCGATATTGCGCCGCACAAAAGGCATAGAAGCGCGCCGCATGCTGCCGATATTCTGGCCATTGAGCAGCACCGCGCCAGCCGAGGGGCGCTCGATGCCCGCGATCAGTTTGAGGATGGTGGATTTGCCGGCGCCGGAATGGCCGGCCAGAAAGACGAGTTCGCCATCGGGAATATCGAACGACAGATTCTTGATCGCGTCGAACCCGCCGGGATAGCGCTTGGAAACTTGCTGGAACTGGATCATGGATGGTCCGTCAGGGCTGAATGCCGCGATTATCCGTCAACAGGGCGACAGCTCCAAGGGAGACCCTGAATAAGCCACAAAAAGGCACAGGACAACACCGAGCGCCGAGGTCAGAAATCGCCGTAGCGCGCTTGCAACAAAGCGGCAATCACCGGCGCGACGGTTTCGGTGCGGAAAATGCGCGGCCCGAGCAAGAGTGGGGTAAAGCCAGCGGCGATGGCTGCAGCTTCTTCGCGGTCCGAAAACCCGCCCTCCGGGCCGATCAGGGCGATGGCG
>CAXYUI010000292.1:0-2594 GCA_964291975.1 uncultured Formivibrio sp.
ATGTTTCAAATTCGCGAACTCGAAATGATCCACTGGGACTTCTGGCATGCGATCAAAGTCCCGCTCGATGCCCAGATTGTCACCATCGTCGGCCCGAACGGTTCCGGCAAAACGACTCTGCTTGACGCCTTGCGCACGCTGCTAGCGCTCAAGTGCTCGGGCAAGCGCGACTACAAGCGCTATGTGCGCAACAACCGCGAAAACTACGCTTGGCTGCGCGGCGTAGTCAGCAATCCGCGCCGTGAAGGCGGCGGCTTGTTTCCCTTTCTGTTTTTCCCGGCCACGACGCCGGAAGTCACGCTGTTCTGCCGCGTGCGCCGTCAGGGTGGCGACTGGGTGCGCCAGTATGCAATTGCCGAAGGCAATGTGCTGCTGACGCCGGAAACCGAAGAATCGCTGCAATGGCTGGGCGTGAACGAATACAAGCGCCGGCTTGAGCAGGCCGGTCTGACGCCGGCGATTGCCGAAGTGCTGGCGCTGGAGCAGGGCGACACCGACAAGCTGTGCGAATACAGTCCGAAAACCTTGCTCGACCTGGTCTTTCAGGTGTTCGGCGACAAGCTGGTGCTCGACAACTATTCCGAAGCCAAGCTGCGTCTGAAAGAAGCCGAGGGCGAACTGGCCAAGATGGCGATCCAGCTCTCGCAGCTCGGCAACGATGTCGAAGCGCTGCGCGCGCGCGCCAATCGCTATATGGAATGGCAGAGTCTGAAGGCGGATACCGATCATCTGGTCAACGTGATCGTGCCGGGGCTGAAGTATGTCGAGCAGTGGACGAGTCTGGCTGGCTATATCAACCAGTTCCGTGGCGCGCGCAAGGCTTTGCGGCTGCGCCAGGATGAGCTCGACGCCATCGATACCGAATTCCGTGCGGCGGATGCGGCGCAAACCGCAGCGCTCGATGAAGAACGTGCCGCACGCGGTGAGTACGACGCCGCTTTTGCGCAATTTCAGGCCGTGCGCGATGCTGCGCGCGATACCGAAAAGCAACTGAAAGAAGCCGAGCGCTTGCGTGCGCTGGCCGAACAGGAACACGGCGCCGATGCCGTGGCGCTGAATGATCGCTTGGCTGGTCTGCGCAATGAAGAATCCGCGTTGCGCGTCTGGCTGAAAGAGGCCAAGGACGAACGTCAGCAGCTCTCGGAAACCCAGTTTGCCCTGCAGTCGGGCCAGCAGCCCAATCCCGTTTTTGTGAACCAGATGCGCGCCGCGCTTGATGAGGCGGGCATCCATCACCAGCTGCTGACCGAAATCGTCGAAGTGCGCGATTCAAGCTGGCAGGAAGCGGTCGAAGCGCTGCTCGCCCCGTTCCGCCATATCGTCCTGCTCGCCAAGGCGGGCGACAAGTCGCGAGCCTGGGAAGTCGCCCAGCGGCTGAAATACCGGCATTTCATCGTGCCCGAGCGTGAAGCAATCCCCAAAGCCACGCTGGGCAGCGTGCTGGAAATCGTCGAATTCAAGGCCGATGCGCCGGGCTGGCTGGTCAGTCTGCTCAATCGCACTCAGCGCGTGAAGTCGGTCGAGGCGGGTGCCAAGCTTGATTCGGACTGGATCACCCGTGAAGGTTTCCACAAGGAGCGCCGTGGCGGGCGTGATATTTCGGTCAAGGCTGGGGATTACGCTTTTGGCGAGGGTGCGCGTAAGTCCAGACTAAGCGAGGTCACGCGTCGCCTGCGCGAGCTTAACGAAGAAATCCTCAGTAAAGAAACCCAGCTCGTCGACCGCGCGCGCGATATCTCGGCCCTGCAACAGCAGTTGATGGGCATGCAGGCTGTGGTTCAGCTCGCGGCGCGCAAGGAAGAATTCGCCGCCGCGGCCGAGCGTTTTCCGGAAGAAGAGCGTCGCGCGCAAGAGGCGGGCGCAGCGCTCGCTGCCGCGCAGGCGGCCTGGGAAGAAGCCCGCAATCTGCGCGAAGAAGGCCGCGTGGCGTATGAAAAGCTCAAGGATCAGCGCGTCCGGCTTGATGCGCAGGTTACCCAGCAGATTGAACAGTTATCCAAGCAGCGCGAAGAGCAAAGTCGCCTGATCCGCAATCTGCGTGAAATCAAGCGTGGCCTGCCGGCTGAATTTGCCGACCCACAGGCTTTCCGCGCCTTGCGCGATCAGTACGGTACGGTGCGCGAAGTGCAGCACTTGATCGAGCGCCAGAATTCGCAGCTGGAGACCGGCGATTGGGAAACCGACCCGATGATTTTGCAACGTCGCGACAAGCTGATCGGCGATTACGCCGCGCTCGAGCGCGATACACAGAGCCATCAGCTCGAAGTCGATCGCACCGGCGAACTCACCCACGAAGCGCGGTCGGCCTATATCAATAAGCTCAAAGCTACGGTGCGCGCCTATGGCAAGAACCTCAAGCATCTGGGTGAACTCGCTGGCATCGCGGTCGAAGTCGATATGCCGCACCTGGAAAACGACGATATGGTGCTGGCGCAGGCCGGCCTCACCGCGCGTTTCGATTTCGACCAGAAGGGCATGATGGGCATGAACGATGGCGAAGCTTCGGGTGGCCAGCAGGTGATGAAGTCGCTGATCCTGTTGATTGGCCTGATGATGGATGAAACCAATCCATCGGGCTTCGTCTTTATTGATGA
>CAXYUI010000293.1:0-2571 GCA_964291975.1 uncultured Formivibrio sp.
CTTGAAATCGACGAAGAGCGTCGCCGTATCTCCCTGGGTATGAAGCAGTGTCAAGCTAACCCGTGGGATGACTTCGCGATGAACCAGAAGAAGGGTGACAAAGTTCGCGGCGCGATCAAGTCGATCACCGACTTCGGTATCTTCATCGGCTTGCCTGGTGGCATCGACGGTCTGGTTCACCTCTCCGATCTCTCATGGTCCTCGACCGGCGAAGATGCGATCCGCAACTTCAAGAAGGGTGACGAAGTTGAAGCCATGGTTCTTGCCATTGACGTCGAGAAAGAGCGTATTTCTCTCGGTATCAAGCAGATGGAAGGCGACCCCTACACCAACTTTATTGCTACCCACGAGAAGAACAGCATTGTGCGCGCTACCGTCAAGACGGTTGATGCTCGTGGTGCCGTGCTGACGCTGGATGGCGAAAACGAAGGTTATTTGCGTGCTTCCGAGTTCTCACGTGATCGTATCGACGACCTCACCATGCACGTCAAGGTGGGTGATGTCCTCGAAGTCATGATCATCAACGTGGATCGCAAGACCCGTGGTATCAATCTGTCGATCAAGGCCAAGGATCAAGCTGAACAGCACGAAGCCATGCAGAAATTCTCTGCAGAGTCTTCCTCCGCTGCTTCCGGTACGACCAACCTGGGCGCGTTGCTCAAGGCTAAGCTTAACCAGCAAGGCTAATGGACGACAGCATGACCAAATCCGAGCTCATCGCCCGGCTTGCGGAACGTTTCCCGCAGCTGGTGGCGAAGGATGCTGATTTTGCGGTCAAGATGATTCTCGATGCGATGTCCGACGCCTTGGTGCGTGGTGATCGTATCGAGATCCGCGGATTCGGCAGCTTTGCGCTCAACTACAGGCCGCCGCGCACCGGCCGTAACCCCAAGTCGGGGGAAAAGGTCAGCGTGCCTGCCAAGTGGGTTCCCCACTTTAAAGCGGGCAAGGAACTGCGTGAACGGGTTGATCAGTCGATCTGACGCCGTGTAGGCGCAATGTGGTAGATTCAGGGCAGTGAGTTATTTCACTGCCCTTTTTTATTGAATGTCATGACAGCACTGACCTGGGCCATACGGCTCATCATTTTTTCATTTCTGGTAGTTTTCGCTATTCAGAATACTGAACTGGTTACCTTGCGTCTTATGCCGGGCCAGTTTTGGGAGGCGCCCCTAGTGATCGTTTTGCTGGCTTTCTTTGCCGGTGGTGCAGTGCTTGGTGTGCTATCCGTACTTGGTGTGATTTTTCGCCAGCGCCGTGAAGTTGCTCGCCTCAAGCGCGAGCTGACCAATGTTGCTCAAACTGCGGCACCTGTGCCGCCACCGATCGCATGAATGATCTCTTCGAATACTGGCAGTTACTGCTAATCCCGGTTTTTTTTGGTTTGGGTTGGGCTGCCGCACGGGTTGATATGCGCCAGGTAGTGCATGAGTCACGTGCTTTGCCGCGCTCCTATTTTCAGGGTTTGAATTTTCTGCTCAACGAGCAGCCGGACAAGGCGATTGACTCTTTTCTTGAAGTCGCCAAGGTTGATTCGCAAACGGTGGAACTGCATTTTGCCCTGGGCAATCTTTTCCGCCGCCGTGGTGAAACCGAGCGTGCGATTCGCATGCACCAAAATTTGATTGATCGTATCGACCTGGATGAAGAGGTGCGCCTGCATGCGCTGGCCGAACTGGGGCAGGATTATCTGAAAGCCGGTTTGCTTGATCGTGCCGAGGAAATCTTCAACAAGATGATCGGTACGGCCTTCGAGGCGGATGCCAAGCGCAATCTGCTCGAAATTTATCAGGTTGAAAAAGAGTGGCAGAAGGCCATAGATCTGGCCAATGAATTGCCAGATGTCGCCTCACAGCAGCAGATTGCAGAATTTTATTGCGAGCTGGCAGCTAACGAAATAATGCGTTCGCGGCCCGATTCGGCGCGTGGCTATCTTGAATCCGCCATGCAGGTAAACCGTAAGTGCGTGCGCGCCAGTCTGCTGCAGGGGGATTTGCTCTTGCAGGAAGGAAAACCGCAGGAGGCAATTGAGTCCTGGTTGCGCATTGAGCAGCAGGATCCGAGCTATTTGGCGCTGGTCGCTCAGCGTTTGCTCGACTGTTACCGCAAGCAGGAGCGGCGCGATGAAGGGATTGCCTTGCTCAGCGGCTATCTTGAGCGTTATCCGTCGCTTGATTTGCTTGATGTGGTTTATCAACTGGTGCTCGAAGGTGAGGGCAACGAGGCGGCTTACCGCTTGGTGCGCGCTGAGTTGCAGCGCAATCCGACCCTGCTTGGTCTTGAGAAACTGATGAGCGCCCGCTTGCCGCTTGTCGAGCCGGAAGTGCGTACGGATGTCGAGTTAGCCAAGAGCATCATTCAGGGCTATACCAAGCGCCTGTCGCGTTATCGGTGCGATAATTGCGGCTTCAAGGCGCGCCAGTTTTATTGGCGTTGTCCCGCTTGTGGCGGTTGGGAAACCTACTCGCCGCGGCGCAGTGAAGAATTCGATCAAACTTTGTAGGAAAAACTCATGAAAGTTACCGTTGTCGGCACCGGCTATGTCGGTCTGGTAAGTGGCACCTGTCTGGC
>CAXYUI010000294.1:0-2563 GCA_964291975.1 uncultured Formivibrio sp.
GTTGGTTTTGTCCTCGACGCGCTTGCCCAGCTCTTCAATCGCAAAAACAACGCCTGCGAGCGGCGTATTGAAAGCCGCGGCGATGCCGGCCGCGCCACCAGCCAGGATCAGGCTGCGCCGCAGCTTGGGATTATTGCCAGGCAAAAAACGATGAAAAGCATGCATGACGCTGGCGCCAACCTGCACCGACGGACCTTCTCGCCCGGCCGAAAACCCGGCCGCCAATCCCAGTACGCCCAAGCCGATCTTGCCAATGGCAATGCGCACCGAAACAAAAAGTCCGGACTGCTCCTGCGGCAATTGCGGACGCAAGGCCGCCATCACCTGAGGAATGCCGCTGCCTTCCGACCCTGCAAAATAGCGCCGCGTCAGCCACACGATCAGCGCACCACCGGCTGGGCACAATAACAAGGGAACCCACCAGCGCCCTTCTGACACCCCCGAAAACAGCGCCATGGCGTGATCGGTGAGGCGCGCAAAAACCACCACGACAAGCCCGGCGACGAGCGCAGCAAGCCAAATCACGGCGCGTTCCTGCCAAGCTGCGCGGTCGGTCAGTCCTTGACGGTAAAAAGATCGATACAGGCGTCGCATGGAGAAAGAAGAAAAGCAATAAAGCGCGGATTCTACCCGCGCTTTATCTGTGTGCCGATGAGAGTATTAACACTCAGGATTACGAAAAATCAGATTTTCCACGACCACTGCACGGCGTTGTGCAGCAATTCCAGCAGGCCATCGGGCAGCAGACCCAAAACCAGCAGAGCCAAGCAATTGACCGAGACGATCCAGCGCGTCGCAGCACAAGGCGCAATCGGCTCGGACGATTCGGGCGCATCAAAGTACATGATCTTGACGATGCGCAGGTAATAGAACGCGCCAATCAGCGAGAACACCACCGCCACCACGGCAAGCCAAACGAGTCCAAGGCTGACAATCGCTTTGAGTACCGCAAGCTTGGCAAAGAAGCCGACAAACACCGGAATCCCCGCCATCGAGAACATCACGATCAGCATCATGAAAGCGAGCCACGGCGAGCGTTTGGCCAGCCCCTTGAAATCGGCAACCTGGTCAGACTCGAACCCTTCGCGTGCCAGCAGCATGATGATGCCAAAACCAGCAGCGCCCGTGAGCATATAAGTCAGTGCATAAAAGAATGCGGCGGAAAAACCGGGCTGATTCCCTGCGAGCAGCCCCAGCAGCATGAAGCCCATATGCGAGATCGTCGAATAGGCAAACATGCGCTTGATATTGGTTTGCGCAATCGCAGCGATATTGCCCAAGGCCAGCGAAGCGACAGCCAGAATGATCAGCATCTCGCGCCAATCCGGCGCAAAACCGTTCAGGCCTTCGGCCAGCAGACGGAATGCAAAGGCAAACCCGGCGATCTTGGGGGCAGAACCGATCAATTGCGCCAAAATCGTCGACGCGCCTTCGTAAACATCAGGCACCCACATATGGAAAGGCACGACGCCCAACTTGAAGCCAATGCCGGTCACAATGAACACAATGCCGAAAATCGCAAAGAGATGATTGGATTGGCCTGCCCGAATGCGCTCGGCAATGGTGAGGATATCAAGCGAGCCGGTCGCGCCGTAAACCATCGACATGCCATACAGCAGCAGACCGGAAGCGAGCGCGCCAAGGATGAAATACTTCATCGCCGCTTCGGTGGCGGCTTTCGATTCACGCTGCAAGGCGATCAAGGCGCACAGCGAGAGCGACAGCAATTCCAGACCGACATAGAGCGTCACAAAATTGAGCGCGGACGCCATCACCATCATGCCGAGCAAAGCGAGCAGCGAGAGTGAAAAGAGCTCGCCCCGGAACAGGCCACGCGCGATCGCATAAGTGCGGCCATAAATCAGCGCCAGCGCCACGCCCAGCACCATGCCGATTTTGGCAATGGTCGCCAGCGGATCGGCGACATACATCCGCGAAAACGCGAATTCCTTGGCTGGCGAATACCCATCAATCAGCAGACCCGCAGTCAGCGCCAGCGCACCCAAAGCCAGCGCATAAGTAATGTGACGGCTGCGCACAAAAAGATCGGCGAGCAGGATAAACAGCGTGGCGCAGAGCAGGAAAACTTCCGGCAGCGCAATGCCAAGATTCAGACTTGTCCAGGTCATGATCAAACCTTGTCGTAATGTGTCGTTTACTGCGGCAGCTTGGAAGATGCCGCCACGCGGATCAGGTCGTTGACCGATTCGTGCATCAAATCGCCAAAGAGGCGCGGATAGAGACCCATGCCCAGCACGCAGATGGCCAGAATCGCCAGCACCAAAAATTCGCGCTTGTTCACGTCCTTGAGTTCATCGACATGCGCATTGGCCACTTCGCCAAACACCACGCGCTTGTACATCCACAGCGTGTAGGACGCACCAAAGATCAGCGCGGTCGCGGCCAGCACGGCGTACCAGAAGTTCACCTGCGCCGCGCCCAGAATGACCATGAATTCGCCCACAAAACCGGACGTGCCCGGCAGGCCCGCATTAGCCATCGCAAAGAGCATAAAGAAGCTCGCGAAAATCGGCATGCGGTTGGCCACGCCACCGTAATCGGC
>CAXYUI010000295.1:0-2558 GCA_964291975.1 uncultured Formivibrio sp.
GACCCCTCCCGGCCCTTGCTCGCCACTGGAAGCGGGCTTCTCGTTCGCCGCGATCAAGCATTTTGCCGGCAAGCTGCCGATCATGGGCGTGTGCCTTGGGCATCAGGCCATCGGCGAAGCGTTTGGCGGCAAGGTGATCCATGCCAAGACGCTGATGCACGGCAAGGTCGATGCGGTGACTCATAGCGGCCACGGCATGTTCAAGGATCTGCCTTCGCCCTTCAACGTGACTCGCTACCACTCGCTCGCGATTGAGCGCACATCGCTGCCGGACTGCCTTGAAGTCACTGCTCAGACGGCCGATGGCGAAATCATGGGCGTGCGCCACAAGACGCTGGCCATCGAGGGCGTGCAGTTCCACCCGGAATCGATCCTGACCGAACACGGCCACGCCATGCTCGACAACTTCCTCAAAGAATTCGCATAAAGAACCGTCATGATCACTATCCAGGCCGCATTGAACCGTCTGATCGACGGCAACGAACTGTTCTACGACGAAATGCTGCACCTGATGCGGCAGATCATGTCGGGCGAACTCACCCATGTGCAGACGGCGGCGTTGCTGATGGGCTTGCGCACCAAGGTTGAATCGGTGTCGGAAATCGCGGCTGCGGCTACCGTCATGCGCGAATTTGCGACGCCCGTGAATGTCACCGACCGCAGCCATCTGATCGACATCGTCGGCACCGGGGGCGACCGGCTGCACTCCTTCAATATTTCGACCACCTCGATGTTTGTACTGGCTGCGGCTGGCGGGCGTGTGGCCAAGCATGGCAACCGCGCGGTGTCGTCCAGCTCGGGCAGCGCCGATGCGCTCGAAGCGCTGGGCGTGAATCTGGCGATCACGGCGGGTCAGGTCGGTGAATGCATCGACCAGCTGGGCGTCGGCTTCATGTTCGCGCCCAACCACCACAGCGCGATGAAGCATGTCGCGCCCGTGCGCAAGGAAATGGGCGGGCGCCCGATCTTCACCATCCTCGGACCACTGACCAATCCGGCCAAGGCCGAGAACCAATTGATCGGCGTCTTCCACGAAGACCTCGTCGGCATCGTGATCCGCGTGCTCAAACAGATGGGCAGCAAACACGCCATGGTCGTGATGGGTCGCGACGGCATGGATGAAATCACCCTGACCGACACCACCCGGGTCGCCGAACTCAAGAATGGCGAGATCAGCGAATACGAACTCGATCCGCGCGAATTCGGCTTTGATCTTTGCACGATTGAAGACCTGCATGCGGGCAACGCTGCCGAGTCCATCGAGAAAGTGCGCGGCGTGCTCGCCGGCAAGCCTGGCCCGGCGCGCAATATCGTGCTGCTCAATGCAGGCGCGGCGATTTACACGGCTGGACTCGCCGCTACGCTCAAGGACGGCATCGCCCGCGCGGCGGAAGTGATCGACAATGGCGCAGCGCAGGCCAAACTCGATGCGCTCGTGAAGCTGACGCAATCTTTCAAGGCTTGATGATTGAATGTACGGCGGATTGATGCGCTAACGGTGCGCAAATGCCTTGAGCATTTGCACACCCTACAAATCACGCGAAATGATTAACCCACGGTAGGCAAGGTTTTGCCTACCCAAAGAAAAACCACCATGTCCGACATCCTGAAAAAAATCTGGGCGACCAAGTTTGAAGAAGTCGCTGCCGCGAAGAAAGCCATTCCGCTTGTCTCAATCCGCACTGAAGCCGAGGCCAACCGTGATCTGCGCGATTTTGTCGGCGCAATCCGCGCCAAACATGCGGCGCAGCAGCCCGGCATCATCGCCGAGATCAAAAAGGCCAGCCCATCGAAAGGTGTAATTCGCGCCAATTTCAATCCGCCCGAAATTGCGGCCGATTACGCGGCGCATGGCGCGGCGTGTCTATCGGTGCTGACCGATGTGCAGTACTTTCAGGGCCATGCCGATTACCTGAAAGCCGCACGCGCAGCCTGCGCCTTGCCGGCGCTGCGCAAGGATTTCATCGTCGACGAGTACCAGATTTTCGAAGCGCGCGCCTGGGGCGCCGATTGCATTTTGCTGATCGCGGCAGAGCTGGCTACCGGGCAGATGCTGGAGTTCGAAGCGCTGGCGCATGAACTGGGCATGGCGGTGCTGGTGGAAGTGCACAACCGCGCCGAGCTTGATTCAGCGCTGGAACTGAAAACCCCGTTGATGGGCATCAACAACCGCAATCTGCGCACCTTTGATGTCACCCTGCAAACCACGATTGATCTGCTCGACCACATTGACGCCAACCGCATCGTGGTGGCGGAAAGCGGCATTTTGCAGGCGGGCGATGTGGCGCTGATGCACGATCACGCGGTGAATACCTTCCTGGTCGGCGAAGCTTTCATGCGCCAGCCCTCACCCGGCCTTGCTTTGCAAAGCCTGTTCCGCCCGGCCTACCCCGCCCTGTAAACAGGGCGCGCAGCGCGAATCGCCTGCGCCAGTTTTTGCGTCGCTGCGGCCGGGTCATGCTGGCCGCAGATCGCCGAAATCACGGCCACGCCATCCGCGCCAGCACGCAAGACATCGCCAGAATTGGCCAGCCCGATCCCGCCAATCGCCACCGTGG
>CAXYUI010000296.1:0-2542 GCA_964291975.1 uncultured Formivibrio sp.
TCTGGCCGGCGCGGCGCAGGATGGCCATTTCGGCCTCATCCTTGAAAAGCCGCATCTCATTGACGGTGGCGTTGAGATCGACGATCTGCGCCGGCGCGACGCAGCCGCTGCGCACTTGCGAGCGCACCGCCGCCAGCCAGCCCGCGACGCGGTTGTCGAGCGCAGCACCGCGACCAAACGGGTAGAACACGCGCGGCTGGTTCTTGAGGATTTCGACGATACGGGCATCGAGCTCTTCAACCGGATAGGCGGCATCAAAGCCAAAGGTTTCGGCGGCAGCGGCCGGGCCATAACGGTAGCCGTCCCAGATTTCGCGCTCCTGATTTTTTTCGCGGCAAAACAGCAGATTTTCGACACGACCGCTCGCCTCGACGATCTGCACGAACACGGCTTCGGGTTCGGGGAAGTTAGTCAGGTAATGAAAGCTCGAATCCGCGCGGTAGGGATAGTGGGTGTCGGCATTGCGAGCGACTTCCGGCGCGGTGGGCAAAATCACGACGCCCGGCTCAAGACGACGGGCGAGTTTTTGGCGGCGAGCGGCAAATGGGGACATGGTTGGGTTCAATGCGGGTTGATCGAGAGAAGTGATGACCCTCTCCCGCAAGCGGGAGAGGGAAAGGTCTTACTTGAAGCGAGTAAAGCGTGAAGTCTGATCGACGCCGCCGGCATAGCGCTCCAGCTTGTCGCCGACATTCTTTTCAATGCTTTCGAGCCGGTCATTCATGCTTGGGTGCGTGGCAAACAAGAGCGCCACCGCGCCATCTTTCGGGTTGATCCCGCCTATCGTTTGCAGCACCGAAACCAGCGCATACGGGTTGTAGCCCGCGCGCGCGGCCAGCACCATGCCGTTCACATCGGCTTCGTACTCGTCATCCTTGTCCAGACCGCGCACATAGTTTTCGGTCAGACCGCCCATCACCCCTTGCAGCGCCTGTTGGCTCGATTCGCTCTTGCCGGTTTGCGCCAGCGCGAATTTGGCCAGCCCCATACCCATTTCGCGCTGCTTGGCGGCGTTCATGGCTTTCTGGTGATGACCCTTAATCACATGGGTGATTTCGTGGCCGAGTACGGCGGCGAGTTCGGCTTCGGTATTCAGGCGATCAAAAAGCCCTTTGGTAATCAGCACATAGCCCGGCGGCGCGGCGTAGCTGTTGATGTCCTTGTCGTCGGTCACGCCAAATTGCCATTTCAGATGAGGCTGCTCCGACTGCATGGCCACCCATGTCCCCACCTGGTTCACATAGCGCTGCAATTCGGCATCGCGCAACAAAGGCGCTGCGCCCAGCAAATTGGCCATCGCCTCTTTGCCCTTGCTTTGCACTTCTTGCGGAGAAACCATATTGATGCTGGTGCAGCCGGCCAGCAGGCCAAGCAGCACGGTCGAGAGAATGATTTTGCGCATGGTTGTCTCCTTATTTCACCGAAATCGCCGCAACTTGCTGGCGGCTGAGTTTCTGCGCTTGCGCAGCGCGTTCGGCTTCCTGCGCGGTCACGGCGTACTGCTTCATCTTTTCGACTTCAGCCGGATTGGGTTTGGCCTTGACGATCTGTTCCTTGGAAAGACCTTTCACGCCAGTGGTCACCGTCGTGCCCGAAGAGCCGGTCTTGTACAGGTTGGAGAGCGCCACCGCCGTCTGGCTGATGCCCTGCCCGGTGCTGACGCTGCCTTCGGTCTGCACGTTCAAAAGCTTGACCCAGCCCGTTTTGCCGTCGGCAGTTTTGACTTGCAGCCAAGCGCCCTGCCGGTTTTGCAGGGTGACCGACGTGCCGCTTTTCACCGGAGCGACCGCTGGTGCATCCAAAAATGGCCGTTGTTTGATTTCGGTATTGCGGATCACCTTGCCGGTGGCAGCCCAGGCCGGCAGCGCGGCCAGCATCAGCACCAGAATCGCAGCGAGCTTTTTCATGCGGAATCCTTTGTTTTAGGTTCAAACAGGGCAACGGCTTCAGCGCGGCCTTTCACCTGCTGGCTGCCGTGCGCAACAAAATCAAAATCATTCTGGCAGGCCGCGCGCGTGGCGTCCGAAACCAAAACGCGCGCAACCCCTTTGGTCAATCCTTCAATACGGGATGCCAGATTCACCGTATCGCCAATCACCGTGTAATCAAGCCGCGCCTCTGCGCCGATAAAGCCAACCACGGCATTGCCTGTATGAATGCCGATGCCGACTTCAAAATCAATGCCCTCGCCCGCAAGTTCCGCCTTGAATTCTTCAAGGACTTGCGACATTTCCAGCGCGGCGGCGACCGCGTGGCGCGCGTGTTCCGGATCATGCACCGGCGCGCCCCAGAAGGCCATGATCGCATCGCCAATAAACTTATCAAGCGTGCCGCCGTGGCGGAAAATCACTTCGACCTGGCGGGTGAAATAACGGTTCAGCAAGCCCACGATATATTCGGGCGAACGGGTTTCCGACAAGGTGGTGAAACCCCGAATGTCGGAAAACAACACGGTGATTTCACGCGATTGCGCTTCTTGCTGCGGATTGATTTCGCCGCTGGCCACCAGATCCTTGACCACGCGCGCATCCAGAAAACGTCC
>CAXYUI010000297.1:0-2514 GCA_964291975.1 uncultured Formivibrio sp.
GCGACCACAATCGCGGCAACCAGCTCCGGGTCTTGCCGGTATTCTTCGGCCAGCAGGTAGTTCATCACGGCCGGCGGCAAAGAGGCAAACAGCAAGAGCACGCCAGCTTGCGGCACGGGCAAGTCGATCAACGTCACCAGCGGCCAGCCAATCAAGAGGCCAGAAACCGAACAGACCACGCCGCCGACCACGCCCGCCGTCCAGCGCGAGATGCGAAAATCGGCGATCCGCACACCCAGCGCAAACAACATCAGCGGAATCGAAGTTTCGCCGATCGATTTCAGTGCCAAAACCACTGGCTCAGGTAAAGCGAGTCCGGACAGATTGACCGCCAAGCCAGCCGCCAGCGCCCACAACATGGGCACGCGCAGCAAGCCGCGCAGGTCGGCGCGCCCGTCAACAAGACGCATGCCAATGGTGAAATGCAGCAAGGACGAGAGCATGAAAATCGCCACCGCCGCCGGCAGATGCGCCGGGCCAAAAGCGAACAGCGTCAGCGGCAGACCCATATTGGCGGTATTGGAAAACATCATGCTCGGCACGAAGGCGTTGACGTTGTAACCCAGCAGTCGCGCCACGCCCCAGCCGATCAAGCCGGAACCGAGCATGATCGCGCCGGCAATGCCCAGCAGCGGCAAATAGCCCGCGAGATGAAAATCGCGCGCAGCCATCGATACAAAAACCAGGAGCGGCGTGAGTAATTCAACATTCAGCCGGTTGATGCCGGTCATATCCGGCTTGCGCCAGCGACCATACCCCCAACCGATCAGACAAATGAGCATCACCGGGGTGATGATGGCAAGAATGCGCCAAAGCAAAACGTGCTCCAATTTGGTGCAAAGACGAAAATCCTAGCACGATTACGGTGCAGGCCACATTATCAAAGACCATATATAAATCAGGGTCTTGGGTGAATATTACCCTTTTGTCAGCCATTGATGAAAAAGCCTTGAAAAAGCAGCTTTTGCCGCTCGTTACACGATAAGGGTTAGAGTATATTTTCTGGCCGATTCAAGGATGTAAAACCGGAATCACGCCCAATAAAAAAGGAGTACACAAATGCAGCAGCCTCAGGGACTTTACGATCCCGCCAATGAACACGACGCCTGCGGCGTCGGTTTTGTCGCTCACATCAAGGGTCAAAAGAGCCATGACATCGTGCAGGGCGGTCTGAAGATCCTCGAGAACATCGACCACCGTGGCGCCGTTGGCGCCGATGCGCTGATGGGCGATGGTGCTGGCATCCTGATCCAGATTCCCGATCAGCTCTATCGCGAAGAAATGGCCAAACAGGGCGTGACCTTGCCGCCGTCTGGCGAATATGGCGTGGGCATGATCTTTTTGCCGAAAGAATCGGCATCTTGCCTGGCTTGCCAGCAGGAAATTGAACGCGCGATCCGCGCCGAAGGCCAGGTTCTGCTCGGCTGGCGTGATGTGCCGGTGAACCACGAAATGCCGATGTCGCCGCGCGTGAAGGCCAAAGAGCCAATCATTCGCCAAGTGTTTATCGGCCGCGGCCCGGATGTGATGGTCACCGAAGCGCTTGAGCGCAAGCTGTATGTGATCCGCAAAGAAGCCAGCCACGCCATTCAGCGCCTGAACCTGAAGCACTGCAAAGAATATTATGTGCCGTCAATGTCGGCGCGCACCGTGATCTACAAAGGCCTGCTGCTGGCCAACCAAGTGGGCGTGTATTACAAGGATCTGGCTGATCCGCGCTGTGTTTCCGCACTCTCGCTGGTGCACCAGCGTTTCTCGACCAACACCTTCCCGGAATGGCCGCTGGCTCACCCCTATCGCATGATCGCCCATAACGGCGAAATCAATACCGTAAAGGGCAACTTCAACTGGCTGCGCGCCCGTGAAGGGATAATGAAATCCGCCGTGCTCGGCGAAGATCTGCCCAAGCTTTTCCCCATCGTTTACGACGGTCAATCCGATACCGCTACTTTCGACAACTGCATCGAATTGCTGGTGATGGCCGGCTATCCGCTGGCGCAAGCGGCGATGATGATGATCCCGGAAGCGTGGGAACAGCACGAAGAGATGGACGCCAACCGTCGCGGCTTCTACGAATACCACGCTGCGATGATGGAGCCGTGGGACGGCCCGGCCGCCATCGCCTTTACCGACGGCCGCCAGATTGGCGCGACGCTGGATCGCAACGGTCTGCGCCCGGCGCGTTATGTCATAACCGACGACGATCTGGTCATCATGGCCTCGGAAGCGGGCGTGCTGCCAGTTCCTGAATCCAAGATCGTCAAGAAGTGGCGTCTGCAACCGGGCAAAATGTTCCTGATCGACATGGAAGCCGGCCGCATCATCGACGACAAAGAGTTGAAAGATGCCCTTGCCAACGCCAAGCCCTACCGCGAATGGATCAGCCGCATCCAGGTCAAGCTCAATGAAGTCGACGGCCCGGAAGAAGTGACGCCGGAGCGCGCCAGCCTGCTCGATCTGCAACAGGCTTTTGGCTACACGCAAGAAGATGTGAAATTCCTGCTGACGCCGATG
>CAXYUI010000298.1:0-2514 GCA_964291975.1 uncultured Formivibrio sp.
GCCATGTTCCGCAAGGTCTTGCGTTCAGCCGGTTATGTGGTAATCGAAGCCGAAGACGCCGAAAAAGGCTTGGCGTTGGCGCACAGCGAAAAACCCGAACTGATCTTTCTGGACATCGTGCTGCCAGGCATGAATGGCTTTGCCGCGCTGCGCCGCTTGCGCCGCGACCCGCAAACCGAGCCAATTCCGGTCATCATGATCAGCGGCAACGAACAAGCCACCGAACAGTTTTTTGGCGCACGTATCGGCGCGGATGACTTTATGAAAAAACCGTTTTCCCGCCAGGAAATCTTTGCGCGCATTGAACGCCTGCTTGACGATCAGCAGCACCCTTGCCGACCGGAAAAAGCTTTTATCGAAACACCGGAAATGGCCTTGCGCGACCATTAATCCCTCAACAAATCAGTACGGGCGAAGGCGAAAACACCAAGCACGGCAACCCGATGAAATTGGGTCCGCCGTGCGCCGCAGTAATACGTCTTCGCCGCCCCAATCCTGCCGTTTCTTAAACTGCGACAGGCAGCTTTTCCGCGAGAAAATCCAGCAAAGCCCGCACAGCCGGCATCATGCCGCGCCGTGAGGGATAAATGGCATGAAACATCGCCTCCGGGGCGCGCCACGCCGGCAATAGCGCCAACAGTCGCCCACTTTGCAGTGAGTCGGCACAGATCATCAAAGGAATGCGCGCCACGCCAACGCCAGCCAGCGCAGCCTCATGCAACACCACCAAATCATCGGTCATCAGGCGCGGGCTATAGGCCACACTGATGCGCGTGCCATCATCGGCTTCGAATACCCACTGATGCCGGCCATCATGCGGCGCCATCCCCAGCGCCGGCCAGTGTTCCAGCTCAGCGGGCACTTCAGGCACGCCTCGCGCAGCCAATAAGACCGGCGCAGCCACCAACACCGTACTCGCCGAACCGAAAGTGCGCACCACCAGCGATGAATCTTCCAGCGCCTGGCTGCGCACCCGCAGGGCAATATCCACACCCTCTTCAATCAAATCGACCCGGCGATTGCTGACATCGAGCTGCAATGCAACGTCTGGATAACGTTGCATAAACTCGGGCAAGAGCGGGGCGAGCAGATTTTGCGCGATAGCAATCGGGCAACTCATGCGCACTCGCCCGCGCGGCGTGCTTTGCACTTGCAAAGCCACATCCAGCGCCGCCTCAGCTTCGCTGTTCATAGCGCGGCAATGCAGGTAGACGCGCTGACCGACCTCGGTGAGCGCCAGTTGTCGCGTGGTTCTTTGCAATAAACGCACGCCAAGCTGCGCTTCCAGCAGCGCAATGCGCCGTGACAAGCGCGATTTGGGCACGCCCAGCATGCGCCCGGCGGCGGCAAAACTGCCCGCTTCGACTATACAAGCAAAGAAATGCAGATCATTGAGGTCTGGATTGGCCATATTGTTCCACCTATAGAACGATGAATCCGAATTTACCGATCTAGTCAGTCATTGGCTACAGGAACAACATACAAAGCACAGCACCCACCCCGGAGAACACCATGAAGATTTTGCATATTGATTCCAGCTCGCTCGGCGAGCATTCCGTTTCGCGTCAGCTTTCCGCCCAGATCGTGGCGCAACTGAAATCGCATGATGCCGCAGCCCAAATCACTGCGCGCGATGTGGCCGCCGCCCCGCCCGCCCACCTGACCGGCGAAATCCTCGCCGCAGGTTTTGTCGATCCGGCGCAATGGAGTGATTACCAGAAAGCGCAAAAAGCGCTGGGCGAAGAAATCATCAATGAATTTCTGGCTGCCGATGTGATTGTGATTGGCGCGCCGATGTACAACTTCTCGATCCCAAGCCAGCTCAAAGCCTGGATCGACCGCATCTGTGTGGCCGGCCGCACTTTCCGCTACACCGAAGCCGGCCCGCAAGGCTTGGCTGGCGGCAAGAAAGTCATCGTTGCCTCCAGCCGTGGCAGCCAGTTCGGCGCTGGCAATCCACTGGACTTCCAGGAAGATTATTTGAAGACGGTATTCGGTTTCTTGGGTATCAGTGAAGTCACCGTGATCCGCGCCGAAGGCGTGAGCATCAGCGAAGACATCAAGAAAGCCGCGCTGGCTGCGGCCAGCCAGGAAATCGGCGCGCTGTAAAGCGCTCTAAGGAAAAAGGCCCGGGAAATCCCGGGCCTTTTCACGTTAACCACCAAATACTTTTTTCAGGATTTTGGTCGTCTGCTCGACCGGGTTTTCCCGGATCGCTTTTTCCTGCTCGGCGATCATCACAAAAAGCCCATCGACCGCTTTGCGCGTCACATACTGATCGATGTCCGCGTCATCGGCATTCACCAGTCCAAACTGCGCCGCGCGGCCTGCGAACTGGTTGTACTGATCCTTGAGCTGCACTTTGGCCGTGGCATTGGCTACTTTGGGCAGAAACTTTTTGGCAATCGCCTCGCCACTGGTTTTGCGGAAATACTGGGTCGCAGCATCGTCGCCGCCCATCAAAATGTCTTTCGCGTCCGTCAACGGCATCTTTTTTATGCTATCGAGCAAAAT
>CAXYUI010000299.1:0-2513 GCA_964291975.1 uncultured Formivibrio sp.
GCTCCAGCTATAGGTTCCGTTGCCCACACCTTGCAGGGTGATCGAGCTGACGGTGCAGTTGAGCGTTCCTCCGGCGGCCTGTGCTCCCGGTACGGTGCTGTCCTGTTCAACCACGGCAGAAGCCGTGCTGGGGGTTGGCAAAGGTAATAAACGCTGGGTATCGGCTTTGCGAAAATCCCGGTAATAACGCCCGACTGCCCCCACGTAATAGCTCAGACGACTGCCCACCATCCGTCGCGCCACCCGCTCGACCTGCCCTTCCCAGCGATTAGGATCAAGCCCTTCTTGCGCGGCTTGCCGACGAATCTGCTGCAAGCGCCCTTCCCCGGCGTTGTAGGCGGCCAACATAAAAGCAAACTGATCTTCTGCGGCGATGGTCGGATGGCGGTAACGCTCGCGCAGATAATGCAAATAACGCGCTGCAGCGGTGATGTTCTGTTCGGTATCGTGCGGATCGTGGATGCCCATCCAGCGTGCCGTGGCCGGATTGACTTGCATCACTCCGGTCGGCCCATCCTTACTCACCACATGGCGCAAGGTGGTTTCTTGCTGGCCAATCGCCGCCAGCAACAGCCAGTCAATCTCATAAACCTCGCCGACCATACGAAAAACCGGGGCAAAGAAAGCGAGTTTTTCCGCACCATTCATGCTGGCTTGATTGAGCAGCCGACCATCGGCTCGCAAATGCCGGCGCGTCAGTTCGGCGGCGCGCTGCGCCAATCGAGGATGCGCCAGTAAAAATTGATTGAGTTGTTCACGCAGAACCGGCGCATCCTTGCGCACAGCCCAGGCCAGCGGCACGCGGCTCGCAAGACAGTTTCCGGCACGCAAATCGGGCGTCGTTTTTTGCCACAGGGCGATGCGATAACGCCCTGCCAGAGCGATTTCATCCCGGCCGGACTGAATCCGGGCAAACAAAGTCTCGCTCGTCGCGTCTCGCTCTCCAGTAATCCAAATCGGTTCACCAGCTTTCATTCGTGCGCTATTTTCTTGCGCCAACAGGTGAGCCGCGATCCCGCCACGCGGCACAGCAATCTCCCGCGAACCGGGATCGGTCACAGGAAGATCGCGGCTAACCAAACACCACTGTTCCTGTGCATATGGCAAGGTGAAATCGACCAAAGTCTTGGCCGCCTCAATCGCAGGCAACAAACCAACAGCAAAATCGCCGTGCCCCTTCGCCAGTGCAGGCAACAGCTCACCCGCGCTCATTGGAATAAATTGCAGTCGGATACGGGAAGTGGGGGGACGTGTGCGGTTCAGGTACTTTTCCAGATCAAGCAACATGGCATACTCGACCCCGTGCGGACGGCCATCGCGATAGAAGAACGCCGAGGCATCCAAGGCCACCAGCACACGCAGGCGACCGGGCGGATTGGCCGGATCAAAATCGCCCTGCAATTCGCTGGGTAACGCGCGCGCGGGAGCAGGCGCAGCCTGCGCCGACACCATAGTCAGGGCGACATTCGCTGCAAAAAAAACACTGAATAAACAGGGATAAACGGTTGAGCGCATGTTTCCGATCATAGGAACTGCACTTTCGTCTCGCCAGCACGGCACTTGTCAGCCAGACAGTTGGTCAAATTTTAGCAGTCAGAAAAAATACCCGCGCTCGAAGAAAAGCCCCTGCCCCAGTTGATATGCCGTCATTGTTTACATCGGAAAAGCCGCAGCACAGAGTCATGCTGTTCACTTAAGCGCTAGCCCTCATCTCGCAAAACAGGCACTTTCTCCCTCCCTGTTTTCGGGGGAGGTTTGGGGAGAGGGTCAATTTTTTTAAGTGCCCGGCATTAACATCACAGAGCGATTTCTTTTATTTGCGTTGCCGCTCAGCGGCGAGCGCAGCCGCCGCGGTCCGCGTTT
The DNA here is from genome assembly GCA_964291975.1 of uncultured Formivibrio sp. Lineage (GTDB taxonomy): Bacteria > Pseudomonadota > Gammaproteobacteria > Burkholderiales > Chitinibacteraceae > CAXYUI01. The sequence goes on from CAXYUI010000299.1 coordinate 1,864, forward strand.
CTACGCCGAGCTTTTCAAACACATGTTCCAGATGCTTGTTAACGGTGCGCGGGCTCATGGCCAGGATCTCGGCGATGTCGCGGTTGGTTTTACCCAAACTCAGCCAGTACAGCACTTCAGCTTCACGGCGAGTCAGCGGGAAAGCGGCGATCAGCGCTTCAATCGCCGCCGCGTCGCTTTCTTCGCGCAGCACGACGAGCCACTCTTCATCGCCCGTCTGGTCGTGAAAAGAAGCCAAGAGCCGCCGGCCTTCTTCGGCGACGAGCAGATTGCCGTGCTCGCCACCACGCCGGCGCGCCGTGTCGGCCGCGCGCGTCCAATCCAGCAGCAAACGCGGCGCCAGATCGCCGACCGGGCCGAAATTGCTCACCAAAAGTTCGCGCGCCAGCGGCGTCTGCCAGGGGTGCTTGGCGCTCGCCGCTGCAATCGCGACCGTCGCCTGTCCGAAGGCATCGAGCGCAGTGCGCGCCTGCTGGATGTGGCGCGCCTGCTGCATGTGCGCAGCAATACGCACCAGCACTTCGCGCGGCTTGATCGGTTTAGTGACGTAATCCGAACCGCCCGCCGCGAACGCGGCTTCGACATGCTCGGTCTCGGTCAGACCCGTCATGAACACAATCGGGATGGCCTGCGTCGCGAAATCGGCTTTC
>CAXYUI010000300.1:0-2499 GCA_964291975.1 uncultured Formivibrio sp.
GCGCTGGCCGATGCCGATTTCCGCGCTCGTCTGGAAAACTGCGCCCGTACCCACGGTCGGCGCGTGCATTTGGCTTCCGGCGCGATAGGCGGTTTTGATGTGTTGCGCACCACGGCGCTGATGAGCGCCATCGAAGCGAGCATCACCACCGAAAAAGGCCCGCAGTCGCTGCGCAATACCCCGGTGTTCAGCGAAGCGCTGCTCAATGCCAGCGAGACGCGCGAAGTGTTTGCCGGCAATGCCGGTGATGCGATTGCGCTATTCCCGACCAAGGTCAATGTGGCCGTGGCGACCGCGCTGGCCACCGCCGGCATCGATGCGACCCGGGTCAGCATCAACAGCACGCCGGGTTTCAAAGGCGACGATCACCGCATTGAAGTGCGCGGCGAGGAAGTCCATGCCGTGGTCGACATCTACTCGCGTACCAGCGCCATTGCTGGCTGGAGCGTGGTGGCGCTGCTGCGCAATTTGGTCGCCCCCATCGCCTTCTGAGCTGATCACCGTCGGGAAAGCCAGTCTGGCGCTACGTCTTCCAGTGCGCTGGCTGGCCAGCCCAGAAGCGCCGGAAAACCTGCCGGATCGACATTATCCACGCTCAGTGAATCCAGATTGTCGTGGCTGAGTGGCGGCTTGGGCAGAATCTGCATCGCGCTGGCTTGCAGGCGCGCTGCCCAGTTGGGCAAGGCAATAATCGGCCGCCGGTGGCCGCTGTACATCCCAGCGAGCTGAGCCAATTCGGCCAGGGTGTAAACCTTGGGGCCGACCAGTGACAAGGTTTTTCCGATCAGATCCGGGCGTTCGATGCCTGCGACAAAAGCGCGCGCCACGTCTTGCACCCAGACCGGTTGCAAGCGGGAATGCGCGCCAGCGAGCGGCAGAAAAGGCAAGTAGCGCATCAGCTGGGCAAACAAATTCAAAAATTGATCGTCTTCGCCAAACACCACGGAAGGGCGAAAGATCGTCCAGTCCAGATCGGAAGCGCGGACGATGGATTCGGCGCGCGCCTTGCTGCGCTGGTAATGCGATGGTCCATCTGGCGCAGCGCCCAGTGCGCTCATGTGCAGATAACGCCGGATGCCGCTCTGCTGGCAAGCATCAACCACCTTGCGGGTCAGCGCGACATGCGCGGTTTCAAAATCTTCGGGCGTGCCGTGCAAAATGCCGACCAGATTGATGACGGCGGTGCAGCCTGACATCAATCCCTGCAGTTGGCGGGGATCATGAACATCGGCGCTGACGATTTTGGCAGTCGATAACGTCAGCGCTGGGGCGAGCGTATCCGGATGCTGGCGAGAGGCGATCCTCACCGAATATCCGGCCGCCAGCAGCCGCGCGCAGATATTTCGTCCAATAAAACCGCTGCCGCCAATCAGTAGGACGGTGGTCATGGTGTGTGCCTCCAGACAGTTTTTCTCGCCAGTTTGCATTTAAGTACAACCGCGTTGTGGATTGGCAATCGAGTGATCCGTCGGGAAATTAAGACAAGTCACTATCGTAAAAAAGCCCTGTAAAAACAGGGCTTTTCAAGATGTGGCGCATTGTCCTTGCAGGTATTCCTTAAAACGGAATGTCGTCCTCGAAATCATCGAAATTCTTGGCTGGGCGAGCGGCTGGCGCTTGTTGTGGCGCAGCTTGCTGGCGTTGCGGCGCCGGGCTGTATTCCTGATTGAAATCATCGCCAGCGCCACCACCGCTTTGGCCGCGGCCGCCGAGCATCTGCATCTGGTCGGCTACGATTTCCGTTTTGTACTTATCTTGACCGGAGGTTTTATCCTGCCATTTACTGGTCTGGATACGACCTTCGATATAAACGTTCGAGCCTTTTTTTAGATATTGCTGGGCGATTTCGGCCAGCTTGCCGTACATCACGATGTTGTGCCATTCGGTGCGTTCTTGCTTCTGGCCGCTCTTGTCGGTGAAGCGCTCGCTGGTGGCGATGCTGAAATTGCAGACCGCGCCGCCCGAAGGCAGATAGCGGGTTTCCGGATCACGTCCGAGGTTGCCGATCAGCAACACTTTGTTCAGTGAGGCCATTCAATTCTCCTTTTGCTCTGGCTGGGCAAGGTCGGGTGGGCTGCCGCTAAACGGCTTGCGAGCGAGAGGCTCACAGGATAGTCGCGGGAGTTTAGCAGAGACTCTGCCGCTCGGTGTAGAACGTTTGTTCTGATGGCGGTGGCGATGCTTACCGTCTTGAATGTGGTGGGTGAGGAATAGTTTGCATTTGATCCCGATCAAGCTCTTTTGCACTGCGCAAAGTCTTGGCTTTGATAATGGTTACCATTACTAAGTCCGGAAAGCATATTCCGGTTCTTTCGGGAGAAACAAGATGAAGAAGATAGTGCTGATGAGTTTGCTGTGGTCTGCGTGCGCATTGGCTGCGCATCCTTTGCAAACCGACGATACCGGCGTGCAAGGGCAGGGCAAGTGGCAATTTGAGGCGACAGTCGATCGCGATGTGGAACGCGATAGTGAGCTGGCGACGCTGGGCACTGCGGCCAA
>CAXYUI010000301.1:0-2477 GCA_964291975.1 uncultured Formivibrio sp.
GCCCAACCACCACGATCCTTAGCAAATAAAAATGCGATTCATCCGAATCGCCTTTTTTGTGTTAACAACAGCCTTACTTGATGCCGGCATCCGCCTTGAGCTGCTCGACCTTGTCGGTGCGTTCCCAGCTGAAATCCGGCTCGTCGCGGCCAAAGTGGCCGTAGGCGGCGGTGCGCGAGTAGATCGGGCGCAGCAAGTCGAGTTCTTGAATGATGCCCTTCGGACGCAGGTCGAAGTTGCGCTCGATCAGGCCGACGATCTCTTCATTGCTGAACTTGCTGGTGCCCCAGGTATCGACCATGATCGACACCGGCTTGGCGACGCCAATGGCGTAAGCCACTTGCACTTCGCACTGCTTGGCAATACCCGCAGCCACGATGTTCTTGGCGACATAACGCCCCGCGTAAGCGCCGGAACGGCCCCCCTTGGACGGGTCTTTACCCGAGAAAGCGCCGCCGCCGTGCGGGGCTGCGCCGCCGTAGGTGTCGACGATGATCTTGCGGCCGGTCAGACCGCAATCGCCCATCGGGCCGCCAATCACGAAACGGCCGGTCGGGTTGACCAGGTATTTCGGGTTCTGCATCCATTCCTTGGGCATCACCGGCTTGATGATTTCTTCGATCACCAGTTCCGACAATTGCGCGTGGCTGATGTCCGGATGATGCTGGGTCGACAAGACGATGGTATCCACGCCAAGGATCGCGCCAGTATCGGCGTCATAACGCAGGGTGACTTGCGATTTAGCGTCCGGACGCAGCCACGGCAGGCGGCCATCTTTACGGAGTTCGGACTGGCGCTGCACCAGACGGTGGGCGTAGTAGATCGGCGCCGGCATCAGTTGCGTGGTTTCGTCGCAGGCATAGCCAAACATCAGGCCCTGGTCGCCCGCGCCTTGATCCAGATCGAGGCCCTGACCTTCGGTCACGCCTTGCGAAATATCCGGCGATTGCTTGTCGTAAGCCACCAGCACGGCGCAGGTTTTGTAGTCGAAGCCGATGTCGGAATGGTCGTAGCCGATGCGCTTGATGGTGTCGCGCGCGATCTGGATGTAATCGACATTGGCGGTGGTGGTGATTTCACCCGCCAGCACCACAAGGCCGGTGTTGACCAGCGTTTCGGCGGCGACGCGGGCGTGCTTGTCCTGAGTCAGGATGGCATCGAGAATGGCATCGGAAATCTGGTCGGCCACTTTGTCCGGATGGCCTTCGGACACCGATTCGGAAGTAAAGAGAAAATCTTTCACGGGTGAACTCCTGAAAAAACCCCGGCAATCATTGGCGGCGCGGCCAACTCCGGGGTTTGGGTCAGGCGACGCTTTAGCAGTATTGGTCTTTTTGCAAAGACCCCGCCCTGCAAGTTGTCTTTAACTCGGCGGGACTGAGCATTATGCGCCAGCGACCGCCATCCGGCAAGATGCGGCGTTTTCTGGACTCTGCACGCCAGCCCTTCTGGGCTACAATCGCTGCCTTTCCCGGCCACTTTCAAATGCCATGCTGCTGACCGTTTTCACCCTGATTTCCCGCCTGCCGATTGCGCTTTTGCAAAGCCTGGGCTGGCTCGCCGGCTGGCTGGCCTGGTTCTTTTCGCCGCGCAACCGCCGCATCCAGACCGAAAACATGCTGCAAGCAGCCCTGCTCCATGCCCGCACCCCGGCCATCGGCGAGCAAGGCATCAGCGCGATTGAGATGTTCGCCCATTGGCTGCGCCCGATTCCCGAACTCTTGAAAAACGTGCAGCGTGAAGGCTGGGAACACGTCGAAGCCGCGCTGGCCACCGGTCGCCCGATTATTTTTGTTTCGCCGCATCTGGGCGCGCTGGAAATGACCGGCGTCTGCGTTGCGGGCTGGATCGAGCGCACGCTCGCCCCGCTCTACCGCCCGCCCAAGCAGGCTTTTCTGGAACCATTGATGATCGCTTCGCGCAGCCGCAGCGGCGCGCAACCCGCGCCCGCATCCGCAGCCGGCGTGCGCGTGCTGTTAAAGACCCTCAAGCAAGGCGGCGTGGCCTACCTTTTGCCTGACCAAGCGCCCGGCGCAGGCGAAGGCATCTGGGCGCCGTTTTTTGGCCGTCCGGCTTACACCATGACGCTGGTGGCACGGCTGGCCACCGCGACCAACGCGATTGTCTTGCCCTGCTACACCCGCCGGCTCGGCATCGGCCAGGGTTATTGTTTTCATGTGCAGCCGCTGATCGGCGCGCTGACGGGCGATGCCGCACAAGATGCCGCTACCATGAACGCCAATATGGAAGACCTGATCCGCCAAGCGCCCGCGCAATATCTGTGGAGCTACAACCGCTACAAGCATCCGGCCGGCGCGCCGCTTCCGGGAGAAACCGCATGAACAGAATATTGCTGATGGCTTTTTTCTGGCTGCTGCACTGGCTGCCGTTTCCGTTGATCCGCTTCAAGGGTGCGATGCTGGGCGAATTGCTGTTTTGGCTGGTCGGGGGGGGGGGCGATATTGGGCTATAGAACC
>CAXYUI010000302.1:0-2474 GCA_964291975.1 uncultured Formivibrio sp.
GGCAGCCAGTAATTCACAGTGAACTCGGAAAAGCCGATCAATACGCGCGTCATGAATGGCAGTTCGGCTTTGAATGATTTGAATACGCCCGCAAAAGCCGGAATCACAAAGAGGTTAATGACGACCAGCGCGCCGGCCATGGCGATCAGCACAAAAGATGGGTAGCGCAGCGCGGCCTTGATCTTGGCGCGCATTTCTTTTTCGAAATTGAGATGCTCAAAGAGGCGCAAGAACACCAGATCAAGCCGGCCGGTCATTTCGCCGATGCGAATCATGCTGATGTAAAAATTGCTGAACGCGCCGGTGTCGTTCAGCGCGATGGAAAGCTCTCGGCCGCTGTCGAGGCTTTCGCGCAGTCGTCCCAGCATGTCGGAAAAAGCGGGGTGGGTGGCCGAATCGCGCAGGCCTGATAGCGCTTGCAAAATCGGCACGCCGGCTTTCATCAGCGTGTACATCTGCCGGCTGAAAAACATGATGTCTTCGTCGCTGATTGGGCGGCGCATCTGGCGAAACTGCGCAAAGGGCGATTCGCCACGTGCCGCTTCGTTGATGGACAGTGGAATCAGGCCGCGGCCAATCAGCATGTCGGCGGCGGCGGCGCTGTCCGTGGCATCAATCACCCCTTGGGTCTGGCTGCCCTGAGTATCGCGCGCGCTGTAGGTGAAGTTGGGCATGGGCGTTTACTCGTCAATCTGCGTGGCGACGCGCATGGCTTCTTGCACGGTGGTTTCGCCGGCAAGCGCCTTTTGCACCGCATGAGTGCGCATGGTTTGCCCTTGCATCTGCTGGCGGGCGAGGGCGGTGAATTCGGCCAGATCGTTGCGGTTGAGCGCTTGCGCCAGCGGCGGTGTGATATCGAGCATTTCGTAAATCGCTTCGCGTCCGGCAAAACCCGAACCATTGCAATGGCTGCAGCCCGCGCCACGCCAGAGTTTGGCTGATTCGACGGCTTCGCCCAGTTCTTGCCTGAGCCAGGCGATTTCATGCGCGTCGGCGCTGTGCGACGTTTTGCACGAAGGGCAGATCACGCGCACCAGCCGCTGGGCGATGACGCCGAGCAAGGTGGTGGCGAGCAGATACTGCGGCACACCCATGTCCAAAAGCCGCGCGGGCGCGCTGACCGAATCGTTGGTGTGCAGCGTGGAAAGCAGCAAGTGGCCGGTCATCGCGGCGCGCACGCCGATTTGCGCGGTTTCTTCGTCGATCATTTCACCGACCAGAATGATGTCCGGATCGTGGCGCAGGGTGGAGCGCAAGACAGTGGCGAAAGTCAGGTCGATTTTGTCGTTGACCTGCACCTGGCTGATGCCGGGCAGGCGGTATTCCACCGGATCTTCGATGGTGATGATTTTGGCGTCGGGCTGATTGCGCTCGGCCAGGCTGGCGTAGAGCGTGGTGGTCTTGCCGCTGCCGGTGGGGCCGGTGACCAGGATCATGCCGTAAGAGCGGTGGATCATGCGCTGGTAGCGCTCCAGCATGGCGGGCGGCATCCCGATGCGGTCCAGATCGAGTAAGCCTGAGTTCTGCGCCAATAGGCGCATCACCACCGATTCGCCGTATTGCGTCGGCATGGTGGAAAGGCGGATGTCGATGCTGTGTTGCTTAACCTTGACGTTGAAGCGGCCATCTTGCGGCAGGCGCTTTTCGGCGATGTCCAGACCCGACATCAGCTTGAGCCGCAGCACCAGCGCGGGGCCGACGCGGCTGTCGACCTCGGTTTGCAAATGCATTTCGCCATCAATACGAAAGCGGATTTGCAGACGCGATTCCTGCGGCTCGATATGAATGTCGGAGGCTTTGATCTGGTAGGCGTCTTCAAAGATCGATTGCAACAGCTTAACCACGGGGGCGTCTTCAAGCCCCGTTTCCACGCTGCCGCCAAAATCGAGATAGGCATTGCCCAAATCGTTTTGCAGCTCACGCGCCAAGCCGGAAATTTCGGCCGTGCGACGGTAGAGCCGGTCGATCGCGGCAAGCAGTTGGGTTTCGGCCAAGACCGCCACCACGATGTCTTTTTTTAATGCCCGAGATATTTCGTCGTAGGCAAAAATGTCGGATGGATCGGCCATGCCGACCACATAGTGCTGTTCGTGCTGACCAATCAGCAGCGCACGAAAGCGCCGCGCCATGGTTTCGGGGAGCAATTTGACCTGTGCGGGGTCGAGCGTCTTTTCGCGCAGGTCAATGTAGGGAATACCAAGCTGGTTGGCGATCGCCACGCAAATGCGCTCTTCCGTGACGATGCCGCTGTCAACCAGCACTCGACCGAGCTTGCGCCCGGTTTGTTTTTGTTGCTCCAGCGCCTCATTGAGCTGGTTTTCGGAAATCAGCCCGCGTTGAACCAGGAGTTCACCCAATCGATATTTTTGTGGTTTTGCCATGTCTTGCCTTTGGGTCGATTGCGGGCCGTGCTGCGCAAAAAATCAGAGCAGCGCATCCTTGATCGGTTTGACCGGGGTGTATTTCAGTACGCG
>CAXYUI010000303.1:0-2468 GCA_964291975.1 uncultured Formivibrio sp.
GGACAGAGCAGAATCGACTGGGCGATTTCGTCGTGCTCGGCCTGACTGAACAGATCCATCGCGATCCAGTCCGGGTTGGTCTGGCCGTCGCAAATCACCAGAATCTCGGACGGGCCGGCCACCATATCGATGCCGACGATGCCGAACACGCGGCGCTTGGCCGCAGCGACATAAGCGTTGCCCGGGCCGGTGATCTTGTCGACGGCCGGAATCGTTTGCGTGCCATAGGCCAGCGCGCCGACGGCCTGTGCGCCGCCGATGGTGAAAGCGCGGCTCACGCCGGCGATAAACGCGGCGGCCAGCACCATGTCGTTTTTCTCGCCGCGCGGCGTCGGCACGACCATGATGATTTCTTTCACGCCCGCCACATGCGCCGGGATCGCATTCATCAGCACGGATGACGGGTAGCTCGCCTTGCCGCCCGGCACATAGATGCCGACGCGATCGAGCGGCGTGATCTGCTGGCCGAGCACCGTGCCGTCTTCGTCGGTGTACTGCCAGGAAGCGGCTTTCTGGTGTTCGTGGTAGCTGCGGATGCGCATCGCGGCGGCTTCGAGCGCCGAACGCTGTTCGACCGGCAGGCGCAAGAAAGCCGCTTTCAGCTCGGCTTGCGTGAGTTCCAGCTCAACCATGCTTTGCGCGTTCATGCCGTCAAAACGGTTGGTGTAGGCGATCACTGCTTCATCGCCGCTGAGTTTCACGTCGGCGAGAATGTCAGCAACGCGCTCTTCGACCTGCGGGTCTTGCGAAGTCTCGAACGCCAAGAGGGCTTTGAGTTGCGACTGAAAATCAGAAGAAGTGGAATCAAGGCGGCGCAGCATGGCGTTTTCCGGGATCGTGAATATCAGGTAGGAGATTATACCGAAGCAGCGGCGTTCAACCGGCTTCACTCAACAGGCGTTTGACCTTGCGCCAGCGAATCAGGATGTCGCGCACATGCGCAGCCACGGCTTCTTCGTCCACTTCACCATCCGGGCCGGGGCGTACTTCGGACAAATCCAGCGCCAGCATCCCGGCCAGTCGCGCAGCGGCAGGTTCGATACTTAGCCGCGAACTACTGCGCTGAACCGGCGCAGCCGTATACGCCAACTGGCACGCCGGCGCATATTCGGGTTCTTCTTCCAAACCCATAAAGCCGAATGGTTTTTCTTCGACTTCCATCATTAAGAGCAAATCACCGGGCTGGACTTGCTCATTTTCTGCGGCAATCAAATTGCCGATCAGCCCGCGTTCGGGCGCACTCACCTCAAACGCCCCCGCAGGAGATTGCAAAATGGCCAAGATCTGGTCAGCTTCGACCTCTTGACCTGCCATCACCCGGTATTCGCTCACAACCGCCACATCATCAAGATGCGGGGCACAGATCAGGTGGGTCGTATAGGTAGTTTTCACGGTTTAAGCGGTTCCGGCGTTGACTTTGGCCAAGACGAGTATCAGATCGCGCTTGTATCATTTCGCGCAAGTTGTATCTTTTGTTTTGCAGTGCAACATAAACTGTCCATCCGCATCACAACAAGACAACCACCCCCCATTCAATGGGGCAGGGAGCAAGCCATGGCTTCTGAAAATATCCTCTTCGATGACATTCAGGTGGGCATGCGTTATCAGCGCACCCATATTGTCACGCCTGGCGATTTTGCCATGTTTGCGATGATCGCTGGTCGAGAAGGCGAAGGAGACGAGGCTCGCGCGCCGGCCATTGGCGTCTTTCCGTTGATGTCGTCGACGACAACCAATTTTTTTCCCGGCAATGGCGCCCTGCTGGAAGGACATGGTTTTAAGTCGCACGGCTGGATTTCGGTCGGCGATACCTTAGCCATCGAACTGGAAGTCCACGACAAGCGCAGCGGCACCCATGAAGTGGTGATGGAAGCCAAACTGGTCAACCAGAGAAACGAAGTACTGGTTTCCGGTCCGATTGTGGTGATTGCTTCCAATGTGCAGAACGTGGTGAATAAACACCTCGAACCGCCACAGCTGACCATGCGTCAGCATTATGTATTTGCGGATATTCGCGCCAAGGCCGATAGCCTGCCGCCGGTGCCGACGGCAGTGGCGCATCCCTGTGATCGGGATTCGCTGATTGGCGCACTAGAAGCAGGTCGAGCCAAGCTCATCATTCCGATCTTGGTCGGCCCGGAAAAAATCATCCGCGAATTGGCGGAAAAAGAAGGGGCAGATCTGACCGGCATCCAGATTGTGGATACGGAAAACAATATTGCCTCGGCAGAAAAAGCTGTACTGATGTGTCGAGTCGGCGAAGCCGAAGCGCTGATGAAAGGCTCGCTGCATACCGATGAGCTGATGCGCGCCGCAATGTCCTCGGCCAATGGCATCAAGAGCGGACGTCGGGTCAGCCATTGCTATGTGATGGATGTGCCAGCCTATGGCCGCCCTTTACTGGTGACGGATGCCGCGATCAATATCGCGCCGACGCTGGAAGACAAGGTCGACATCACGCAAAACGC
>CAXYUI010000304.1:0-2460 GCA_964291975.1 uncultured Formivibrio sp.
TGTTTGGCGAGCTGTACGACAGCCATCGCCTCTTGCTGGTCTGCCGGATGCTGGAATTCATCCATCCGCACAGCGGGCAAGTCATCACCCTGCACGCCGAAGTTGGCGAAGAATTTGCGCGGGTGATGGCGGGTTTGGGGTGGAGCGATTTAGAGCTGCGCTGATTTAAGCGGCGGGCAGGCTGGCCAGATCCCAGCGCGGTTGAATGGAGAAGTTGCGGTTCGTTTGGCGGTGTTTGAGTCGCTGCGCGCCCGCAAAAGCGATCATGGCGCCGTTGGCGGTGCACAGATGCGGTGGTGGGTAGAACCCTTTGAACGGGTGGCGGCTGGCGGCATCGTCGAGGGCAGCGCGCAATTGCCGGTTGGCGCCGACACCGCCGGCGATCACGAGTTGCTTGAGTCCAGTCTGCTTCATCGCGGCGAGCGATTTTTTGACCAGTACTTCGACAATGGCTTCCTGAAAACTCGCGCAAATGTCGGCGCGGGTCTTGTCATCGAGCGGCGATTGCGCGGTCACCAGATTGAGTACGGCAGTTTTGAGGCCGGAAAAACTCATTTCCAGATCGCCGGAATTGAGCATCGGTCGCGGCAAGCGAAAGCGCGTGGCGTCACCCTGATCGGCGAGTTTCGATAACGCCGGTCCGCCGGGATAGCCCAGACCCAAAAGTTTGGCTGATTTATCAAAGGCTTCGCCTGCGGCGTCATCCACGGTTTCGCCAAGCAGTGTGTACTGACCAACGCCGTAAACCGCCATCAGTTGTGTGTGTCCGCCCGAAACCAGCAGGGCGACAAATGGAAATTGCGGCGCAGGATCGGCCAGCAGCGGCGAGAGCAGATGGCCCTCGAGGTGATGAACGGCAATGGTTGGCTTGTTCAGCGCAAAGGCCATGGCATTGGCCACGCTGGCGCCGACCAGCAGCGCGCCGGCCAGGCCAGGGCCGGCGGTATAGGCGATCGCGTCGACATCGGTCAGCTGGCGGCAGGCAGCATCCAGACAGGCTTGGGTGAGCGGCAGCACGCGGCGGATGTGATCGCGCGAAGCCAGTTCCGGCACCACGCCGCCATATTCGGCGTGCATGGCGATCTGGCTGTGCAGCTGGTGCGCCAAGAGGCCGGCTTCGGTGTCGTACAGGGCGACGCCGGTTTCGTCGCAGGAAGATTCAATGCCCAGAACCAGCATGGCGGGAGTCGCAAAATGACAAAGGGCGATGGTAACGGGGATGCGGCATCAGCGCCAAGCCTTGTTTTTTTTACAATAATGCCTCACTGTGACGGCCGGTGCTAACGCTGGCTTTGACAATAGTCTGGCTTTGCATAATAATGCCGGTCTCTAATTTTGCGCCCCTGCTTTCGCGGGGTCATTAACTGCGTAACAGGATTGCTCAATGCCTACCATTCGCGTCAAAGAAAATGAACCGTTCGAAGTAGCAATGCGCCGCTTCAAGCGCTCCGTGGAAAAGACTGGTCTCTTGACCGAGCTGCGTGCTCGTGAGTTCTACGAGAAGCCGACTGCCGAGCGCAAGCGCAAGCTCGCTGCTGCTGTGAAGCGTCACTACAAGCGCATCCGCAGCCATCAACTGCCGACCAAGCTCTACTAAGAGTCGGTTTCAGTATGCTGAAAGGCCGCCCTGTGCGGCCTTTTGGTCTTTCTGCCTGGCCTTGCCGGGTTTGTTGGTCTTGGGGGGAATTTCATGAGTCTGAAAGCGCGTATCCAAGAAGACATGAAGACGGCCATGAAGGCGCGCGACGCTGATCGCTTGGGCACCATCCGTCTTTTACTGGCGGCGATCAAGCAAAGGGAAGTTGACGAGCGCATTGAGCTGGATGATGTCGCCATTACGGCGGTGATCGAGAAAATGCTCAAGCAGCGCAAGGACAGCATCGAACAGTACGAAGCGGCCCAGCGTCAGGATCTGGCGGACAAAGAAAAAGCCGAAGTGGTGGTGCTCAAGGAATATATGCCGCAAGCGCTCTCAGTTGAAGAGGTCGCAGCGGCGATTGATGCGGTGCTCGCCACGCATGGTGCGACGGTTTCGGTGATGGGCAAAATCATGGCCGATCTGAAAGCACAACTCGCTGGTCGCGCCGATATGGCCGAAGTCTCCAAGCTGGTTAAAGCCAAGTTGGGCTGATGCGGTTGCGCTCGGCTGTAGCGGCGGATTTGCCGGGTTTGCTCGCGCTGTATGCCGAGCTCAATCCTGACGATCCGCCGCAGCTGAACGCGCCCGAGGTTTGGCAGAAAATGCTCGCTCAGCTTGGGCTTGATGTGCTGGTGGTTGAAGTGGATGGCGTGCTGGCGGCAACGTGCGCGCTGGTGCAAGTGCCCAATCTCACGCGCGGCGGCCGCCCTTATGCCTTGCTGGAAAATGTGGTCACGTTGGCTGCGTATCGTCGGCAAGGGCTGGGGCGGATGCTGATTGAAAAAGCGGTGTGCCGGGCGTGGGCTGGGGGGGGTTACAAA
>CAXYUI010000305.1:0-2448 GCA_964291975.1 uncultured Formivibrio sp.
GGGATTCGAACTCGCGACCCCTTGCACCCCATGCAAGTGCGCTACCAGGCTGCGCCATACTCCGAAGAAGGCGGATTATGCTATGCAATCCGCGATCTGACAAGCCCTGAAACGACTTAACTTTCCAACCAAGCCAGCAAGTCTTCAAGTTCCTGCCGGATTTCGGGGGTGCCGGGTGTGGACTCGATATATTCGAGCACGACCGGATCGCCCGTGATCGTGGCGAGTTGGTGGCGGGCGCCGCTGATGGTGAAGCCTTGCTCGTACAAGAGCGAGCGGATACGACGCACCAGCAGCACCTCATGGTGCTGGTAGTAACGCCGGTTGCCGCGACGCTTCACGGGCTTGAGCTGCGTGAATTCCTGCTCCCAATAACGCAGCACGTGCGGCTTCACGCCGCACAGCTCGCTGACTTCACCAATGGTGAAGTAGCGCTTGGCCGGGATCGGAGGCAGATCAGTTGTTGGTATGACGTTGCTGCTTTGCATAGTGCAGTTCAACCATGCCCTTGAGCTTCTGGCTGGCGTGGAAAGTCACCACGCGACGCGCCGAGATCGGGATTTCTTCGCCAGTTTTCGGGTTACGACCCGGGCGCTGCGGTTTATCACGCAACTGAAAGTTGCCAAAACCAGAGAGCTTGACGGTATCGCCGTCTGCTAGCGAAGCGCGGATTTCATCGAAAAAAGCCTCGACCATGTCTTTGGCTTCACGCTTGTTCAGGCCCACCTTGTCGAACAGCATGTCGGCGAGGTCTGCTTTAGTCAGTGTCATTTTTATGTGTTCCGTTACTTCTACATCCACAGCGCGCCCGATTGACTCAGGCACGCAGTACCGCACCGTGCTCCTCCGCTGCCGCAATCAAGGCGGCAACCACGGCTTCCACATCCCCATCCGTCAGGGTTTTGTGAGTATCTTGGAATAACACCTTGAAAGCAAGGCTTTTTTTGCCTTCCGGCACACCCTTTCCTCGATATACATCAAAGAGTTCCAGCTCAGTCACCAGCGGGTTAGCGAGCTTGGCAAAAGCTTGCAGCAAAGTCGCTACAGCTACGGACTCATCAGCCAGCAGCGCCAAATCGCGGCGCACCGGCTGGAGTTTGGAAACCGGCTTGGCCTGGATTTTTTCAACGGCGGTCAGTGCGGCAACTTCCAGCTCAAAGAGCACCGGTGCAGAACCCAGATCGTAGGCGCGAACCCACTGCGGATGCAGCTCGCCGACCACGCCGATCACCTTGCCATCCAGCACGACTTCAGCCGAACGACCCGGATGCAGGGCCGGATGGCTGGCGCGGCGGAATTCAGCCACGCGCGGCGCGAGCAGCGCTTCGACATCGGCCTTGGCATCAAAGAAATCGACCTTGTCCTTGGCGGCGCCCCATTGCTCGGCAACGCGTCCACCCCAGGCCAGCGCGGCGATCTTTTCCGGCTGCGCATCGGCGGCGATGCTGTTGTACACGCGACCCGCTTCAAAGAGGCGCACGCGCTCTTGCTTGCGATTGATATTGCCTTGCAGCGCATTGACCAAACCGCCAAAGAGGCTGGAGCGCATCACGCTCATTTGCGAAGCAATCGGATTAATCAGCTTGACCGGACTGGTATTGCCAGCGAGTTCAGCCTCCCACTTTTCATCGACAAAAGCGTAGGTCACCGCTTCTTGGTAATCGCGCGCGACCAGAATGCGCTTGAGTGCATTGCGATTACGGCGGTTACCCGGCTGCGGCAGCATGGCCATCTTGGCCTGTGCGGGTTTCAACACGATATTGTCGTAGCCGAACACGCGCACGACTTCTTCAATCAGGTCTTCTTCGATTTCGATGTCGAAACGGAAGGAAGGCGGCGTCACAGTGATCACGTCACCAGCCAGCTCACAAGCCAGACCCAGACTTTGCAGCAAGGCCAGCACCTGTTCTGCCGTAAACGGCATACCCAACACCTTGGAAACGCGCGATACGCGCAGCGCCACGGGCTGGCGAGCAGGCAGTTCGGTCGTCGATTCGACGACCGGGCCCGCTGCGCCGCCGCAGATTTCCAGCACCAGCTGCGTTGCGCGCTCCAGTGCAGCGCGGCAGCCACCGAAGTCGACGCCACGTTCGAAACGGTGCGAGCTGTCCGAGCCGAAACCCAGACGGCGCGATTTGCCAGCAATCACTTCCGGCGCAAAGAAAGCGGATTCCAAGAAGATGTCGCTACAACCAGCCTCAACGCCCGATTCTGCCCCGCCCATGATGCCGGCAAGCGCAAGCACGCGCGCGTCGTCGGCGATCACCAGCATGTCGGCTTCGAGCTTGAGTTCTTTTTCATTGAGCAGTTTGACCGACTCGCCCTCTTTGGCGAAACGGACACAGATATCACCCTGCAGCTTGGCAAGATCAAAAGCATGCATAGGCTGGCCGAGTTCGAGCAGCACATAGTTGGTGATGTCGACAATCGCCGAGATCGAACGCACGC
>CAXYUI010000306.1:0-2445 GCA_964291975.1 uncultured Formivibrio sp.
GATCAGATAGGCCTCGATCGGGCCCACGCCACGGAAAGCTTCGGCATAAGAAAGTCGGGTCGAAAACGCGTCGTTCGGCGCAAAGGTGAGGCTCGCATTCGGGCTCAGTCCATCTTGCTTGAATTGCTGGCCGTGGGTGTCGGTGTAGTCATACCAGTCCTGGCGCACGCCCAGGCCGGCGCTGAAAAGCTCGCCCAGCGCCAGCGTCTGCTGCGCAAAGAGGCCATTGACCGTGCCGGTTTCGCGACCGGCATTGTAATAACCCGTGCTGTCGACCGTGCCCGTCTTGGTGCCGTTGTAAACGCTGACATTCTGGCGGCTGTAGTTCATGCCGTATTCGAGCTTGTGGCGACCAAAGCGGCTGGTGAGCTTGGCGTCCGCGCCATGCGTGCGCGCTTCTTCGCCATAGGTGCGCGTGCCCGCCGTGCGCAGATACTGGTTGTCATCTAGATAAGCATTCAGATCCAGCCCCGGCAGCGCGCCCTCGCCTTTCGAAGCCCAGTTAACGGTGAACGTGTCGCGCTGGTATTCGGTCGGCAGCGGCGTGGCGTTGCTCGCGGCAAAAGCGTACATATGCGGGCGCAGATAACGATCGCCCTCGTCCTTGACGCCGACATAAGACGCACTCAGACGCTGACCCTCGGCCACGTTCCAACCCAACTTCACCAGCGCGTTGTCTTGCTTGGAGGCGCTGTGCGCCACCGTGTTGCCGCGGCCATCTTCGTAGTCGTCGATTTCCTTGTGACTGACGGAAGCGAGAATATCCATCATCTCGTCGGCCTTGCCGTAGACCGTGACGCTGGCGTTGTTCGACTGGTTGCTGCTCACGCCACCGGAAACGATCCCGCCCACGCGCTGACCGTCGCGCAGCAAATCGCCCGCATCCTTGGTCGTCATGCGGATCGCGCCGCCGAGCGCACCCGGGCCATTGCTCGCATCGCCCGCGCCCTTTTGCACTTCAACGGCTTTCAACAGGTTCGGATCAATGACATTGCGTGCCTGATGGTGAAAGAGATAGCCATTTTGCTGCGCGCCATCGAGCGTCATGTTCAGCATGGTTTCTTCGATGCCGCGCACATAGATTTTCTGGGTGATGGTGCCACCGCCACCACCCACCGCCACCGCGGGGTCATCGGCAAAAGTGTCGCGCAAGTCACGCGCCTGCTTTTTTTCGAGTTCCTTGCCCTCAACGACGGTGACATTGGGTTTGGCCGGTGCTTTGGCGGCTTCGACACGGACTTCCTTCAATACAGTTTCCGCAGCCAGCGCGGGATTCGCGATCAGGCCGAGCGCAGCGGCGACTTCGACGGCCAAGACAGTACGTTTGAACGTTTTATTCATGATTTCCCTCTCCCTACGAAACATGAATGCAAATAGATGATAACCATTCGCATTTGATGGGCGTATTATTCCGCCATCGTCCCGGCAAAAGGTTTGCGGGAAAGAGAAAGATGTTTGCAGGAGGGAAAGATGGCCAATCTTCGCAGCCAAGCCGAACCGCGGATCCAGCGCGGTGAACTGATTGCGACCGTCAGCCGACGCGGTGACCGTTATCAATTGTTGTCGCCACAGTTGGCCGAGACCGCGCCGGTGCTGGCCGGCCACTACCGCATCACCCGTCTGCGCCCGGGCTTTGAGATCAAATGCGCCGATGTGCATGATCTGCACGATCTTTTGATCGAGACCGAAGTCGGCGCGGGCATCAATCTGGTGTTTCTGATCGCAGGCGAAGCCGAAGCGCGCTTTGGCCACCAGCCGCTGCAACTGAAAGCCGATGGCGCGCGCGGCGACGCCAGCATGCTTTCGCTCGCGCAGCGAGAAAAATTCAGCCGCCAGTCGCGCCGAGGCCGCTATGAGCGCAAGGTGGCGATTTCACTGGCGCCACAGTGGCTGGATGCCAGTGGATTCGATGCCGGCCGCATCGCGGATTTTCGCCGCGACCATCTGGCGCTGTTGCGCTGGCAACCGAGCTTGCGCGCCATCAATCTGGCCGAGCAGATGATCGCCCCGCCCGAGCAAAGTGAGGCGCTGCTCAAGCTGTATCTGGAATCACGCGCACTGGAACTGGTGACCGAAGCGTTTGCCCGGCTGGAAGAACAAACGCACGCACCAAACGAAATGTCGGCGCGGGCGTTCAAAAAATTGTGTGAGCTACGCGAATGGCTCGACAGCGGCGCGGCCGAGGGTTTGTCATTGCAAGACATCGCCCGCCATGCCGGCTGTAATGTCCACAGCCTGCAAGAGCAGTTCCGCGCCGCCTTTGGCAGCACGGTATTTGACTATCTGCGCTCGCGTCGTTTGCAAGCCGCGCGCATCGCACTTGAAACCCAGGGCATCAGCGTCAGCCAGGCCGCGTTTCTGGCCGGCTACAGCAGCGCCGCAAATTTTGCCACGGCTTTCAAGCGCAGCTTTGGCATCAGCCCAAGGCAGGTGCGGCGAAGCTAG
>CAXYUI010000307.1:0-2432 GCA_964291975.1 uncultured Formivibrio sp.
GGTTTCCACCCATAAAAATGGCGGCTTTCTCCGCCATTTTTTGAAACTGATTCAATTACCTACCCCAACTGTCTTTCAACGTCACCGTCCGGTTAAACACCAATTTACCCGCGCCATGATCCTTGCGATCGGCCACAAAGTAGCCGTGGCGCTCGAACTGGAAGCTCGTGCCCGCCGTCGCTTGCGCCAAAGCCGGCTCGGCATAGGCGGTGATGACTTGGCGGCTATTCGGGTTCAGCACATCAAGGAAGTTGCGACCGCCCGCATCGGGTTGCGCCTCGGTAAAGAGACGGTCATAGAGGCGCACTTCGGCAGCCAGACCTTCGCTGGCCGAGACCCAGGTAATCACGCCCTTGACCTTGACGCTGTCGGAACCCGGCGTGCCGCTCTTGGTGTCGGGCACGATTTCGGCCAAGACGGCGGTGATCTTGCCGTCGGCATCCTTCTCGCAGCCGGTGCACTTGATCACATAACCGTATTTCAGGCGCGCCATATTGTCCGGGAAGAGACGGCGGAAGCCCTTTTCCGGCACTTCCTGGAAGTCTTCGCGTTCAATCCACACTTCGCGGGTCAGATTGAAATTGCGCTTACCCATTTCCTCGTGATGCGGGTGAACCGGCGCGGAACAGGGCTCGGCGTGATCGCTGCCAAAGAGCGCATCCCAGTTGGTCAGTTTCAACTTCACCGGATCGAGCACGACCATGCCACGCGGGGCTTTTTCGTCCAGATCGTCGCGCAGCGCGCCTTCCAGAATCGAGTAATCGATCCAGGTATCGGCCTTGGTCACGCCAATGCGCTCGCAGAAAAGTTGGATGGATTCGGGCGTAAAACCACGGCGGCGCAGACCCACGATGGTCGGCATGCGAGGGTCATCCCAGCCGTCGACAAAGGCTTCGTTCACCAGCTGCATCAGCTTGCGCTTGCTGGTGATCACATAGGTCAGATTCAGGCGCGCGAATTCGATCTGGCGCGGCAGCGGGTCAGCAAAGAGGCCAGCGTCGCGCAGGTTTTCCAGCAGCCAGTCATAGAACGGGCGCTGGTCTTCAAATTCCAGCGTACAGATCGAGTGGGTGATGCGTTCGAGCGCATCCTCGATCGGGTGCGCAAAGGTGTACATCGGGTAGATGCACCAAGCGTTGCCGGTATTGTGATGCTCGGCAAAGCGGATCCGGTAGATCGCCGGGTCGCGCATATTGATGTTCGGCGCGGCCATGTCGATCTTGGCGCGGAGCACCATGCTGCCCTCGGCATGTTTGCCTTCGCGCATTTCGCGGAAGATGCGCAGGTTTTCTTCAACTGGGCGATCGCGGAACGGGCTGTTGGTGCCCGGCGTCGAAAAGTCGCCGCGATTGGCCCGCATCTGTTCCGGCGTTTGCTCGTCGATATAGGCGAGACCGCGCTCGATCAGCGTCTCGGCCGCGCGGTACATGAAATCGAAATAATTGCTGGCGTGGTAAAGGTGGGTCGTGTCGTACTTGTCCCAGCCAAAGCCCAGCCACTGGATCGCATCCAGAATCGAATCGACGTATTCCTGATCTTCTTTTTCCGGATTGGTGTCGTCAAAGCGCATGTGGCAGACGCCATCGTAATCACGCGCCAGACCAAAGTTCAGGCAGATCGACTTGGCATGACCGACGTGCAGATAGCCGTTCGGTTCTGGCGGAAAACGCGTGCGAATTTTGGCCGGATCGGCGACGCCTGCGGCGTGGCTGGCGGCATCGCCCGGCTGACCGCCCCAGCGGCGGCCGGCAAATTTGCCGGCGGCGAGTTCGGAATCAATGATGTTGCGAAGGAAATTGCTGACGACTGGGGTTTCTGCGCTCATGGCTCAATCGGTTCAAAACGTGAATCGGCCGATTCTACCGCAAAGCAGCGCCGTTCCATCACCCGCAATCAGACATCAGCCGGATCGACATCGATACTCCAGCGCACTTGCCGCGCCGGCAGCGCATAAATCGCCGGCAGCGCTTGAGAAAACGCGCCCAGCAAAGTGCGCCGCTGACTCGCTGCGACCAAGAGTTGCGCGCGCTCCAGCCCGGCTTTTCGCACCAGCACTGCCGGCACTGGCTCATGCACCGACAAGCCGGTCACCAACGGAAAAGTCGCCTGCACGGCTTTGAGAAAATCCATCGCAGCTTCCAGCGTTTTGGCTTCTGCACGCACAATCGCCCAGGCCGACGCAGGCGGCAGCAAGAGACTGACGCGCTCGCGCAGCACGCGATCGGCAAACGGCGCGTAATCGCGCTGCAGCAGCGCTTGGTAAAACGGGTGTTCCGGAAATTGGGTCTGGATCAGCACCCGGCCAGCATCGCCACGGCGACCGGCGCGACCGGCAACTTGGGTGAGCAGCGCAAACATGCGCTCTTCCGCCCGAAAATCCACGCTGAATAATCCGGCATCGGCATTGAGTACGACCACGCAAGTCAGCCGCG
>CAXYUI010000308.1:0-2432 GCA_964291975.1 uncultured Formivibrio sp.
GGCTCGCCAATACGCTGGATGCGATGTGGGGCTATCGAACAGTTGAACTGGAATGGTTTGGCAAGGCCGCAGCGCGCATCGACGATGTGCTCAATTTCATCCCGGCACGGCTGACGGCGCTCTCGTACGCCTTGCTGGGAAAAAGCCGTCAGGCGCTCGCCGCTTGGCGCGATCAAGCCCGACTCTGGGATAGTCCGAACGCAGGCCCAGTGATGGCCGCCGGCGCGGGAGCGCTGAATGTAAGCCTGGGCGGCGATGCGATTTACCATGGCCGGATTGAAACGCGACCGGTGCTGGGCGCGGGGCCGCGCGCACGCGCTGCCGACATCCGGCGCGGCGTTGGTCTGGTCACACACACTTTTGTGCTTTGGCTGGTTTTGCTGCTGACTTGGGGAGCTTGGCGATGTTAGCCCCGCAACATGGCGGCGATCTGGACCGCGCCATCGCGCTCTGGGGCGGCGATCGCGCCGAGTGGATCGACTGCTCGGCCAGCATCGCCCCCCTCGCCTACCCGCTGCCGCCCGTGCCGCCTTCCATTTGGCGCGAACTGCCGCATGGCGATGCCGAGTTGCTGGCCGCTGCGCGCAGCTACTACGGCTGTCAGAACCTGATCGCCACGCCCGGCAGTCAGGTCGCAATCCAGATCCTGCCGACCTTGCGCCCAGCCTGCCGCGTGGGCGTTATCAGTCCAAGCTACGCCGAACACGCTTGGCAATGGCAACAAGCCGGTCATGCCGTCAGCGAAATCGCGCCCGATCAGGTTGATGCGCGGCTTGGTGAATTTGATGTGCTCATCGTCGTCAATCCCAACAATCCCACAGCCCGGATCTGGCCCAAAACCACGCTTCTGCGCTGGCATGCAGAACTCGCCCGTCGCGGCGGTTGGCTGATTATCGACGAAGCCTTCGCCGACGCCTGGCCCGACGAAAGCCTGTGCGCGCACAGCGGCATGGACGGCCTGATCGTGCTGCGCTCGCTCGGGAAATTTTTTGGCCTTGCCGGTCTGCGCCTGGGTTTTGTTGCAGCGCCCCTGCCCTTGCTCCATCAAACCAGCGCCCAGCTCGGCCCTTGGGCAGTGAGTGGCCCCGCGCAATGGGCGGGCACATTGGCGCTGAACGATCGCGATTGGCAAAAGCAGCAAGCAGCGCATCTGGCTGCCAATGCCTGCTGGCTGGCCGATACACTCACTGAATTTGGACTTAAACCTGCGGTGTGCCTGCCGCTTTTATGCTGGTGTCCAACCGAGCACGCCGCCGCCTGGCAAGCCCGGCTCGCCAAGCAGCATATCTGGTGCCGTCGTTTTGAGACTGGCCTGCGTTTTGGCCCGGTCGCGGCGCCCAATGAATTTATCCGGCGACTCAAAGCCGCCACCGAACAAGCCGCGTAGACGGCAACACTGGAGAGAAGAAAATGACTGACGAGCGCAATAGCCGCCATGCCGCGCGCATGGCACGCAAAAAAGCCCTGATTGACCAGAAAATCGCCGCGTCCGATCAGGACACCGGCGTGCTCTTGATCCTCACCGGCAACGGCAAGGGCAAATCTTCATCGGCTTTTGGCATGGTCGCGCGCGCGCTCGGCCACGGCATGAAAGTGGGCGTGGTGCAGTTCATCAAAAGCCGCACCGACACCGGCGAAGAAGCCGTTTTCTCGAAACTGCCCGGCATTGAATGGCATGTGATGGGCGACGGTTTTACCTGGGACACACAAAATCGCGAAGCCGATACCCAGAAGGCGCGAGAAGCCTGGACGATGGCCGCGCGCATGCTCGCTGATCCGAGCTTTGACCTCGTCGTTCTCGACGAGCTCACTTACACCCTGCAATATGGCTATCTGGATTCCGACACCGTGGTCGCCGATCTGCAATCGCGCCCCGAGATGCAGCATGTGGTGATCACCGGCCGGGGCGCGCAGCCCGCGCTGATCGACATCGCCGATACCGTGACCGAAATGCGCCCGCTCAAACACGCTTATGATGCGGGCATCCGCGCCCAGAAAGGCATCGAATGGTGAACACGCCCGCTCTCATGATCGCCGCACCGTCGTCTGGCAGCGGCAAAACCACGCTGACCGCCGCGCTCGCGCGCTATCACCGCCGCCAGGGTCGCAAGGTCAAAGTCTTCAAGTGCGGGCCGGATTTTCTCGATCCACTCATGCTCGAAGTCGCCAGCGGCAGCCCGGTCGACAACCTTGATCTGTGGCTCGTCGGCCGCGATCTGTGCCGCAAGATGCTGTTCGAAGCCGCGCAAAACCACGATCTGATCCTGATTGGAGCCGTGATGGGGCTCTTTGATGGCGAGCCGTCTGCGGCCGATCTCGCCCAGCGGTCCGATTTGCCGGTGCTCGCTGTGATCGACGCCAGCGCCATGGCGCAGACTTTTGGCGCGCTCAGCTTTGGCCTCGCCAATTTCCGGCGGGGGCTGCATTTTTAG
>CAXYUI010000309.1:0-2418 GCA_964291975.1 uncultured Formivibrio sp.
GATCTAATCAAGATCGCCAGTCTGGGCGTGCATGAAATTTACATTGATACCGATCGTGGTCTTGATGCCTCTTCGAATGCACCGACAGCGGCTGAAGTCAAAGCCGAGCTGGAAGCTGAAATGCTCAAAACCGTGGAAGCGGTGAGGCCAAGTCCGGTTGCTGTCGGTGAAGAGTTAGTTCGCGCCAAGAAGATTCATGGACAGGCGCACAACGTGGTTCGCGCGGTCATGCGCGATGCCCGGCTTGGGCAAGCCATTCATATGGATCAAGTTGAGTTCGTGGTGGAAGGCATCACCGAATCCATTTTGCGCAACAGTGGCGCCTTGATTGGTCTTTCTGGCATCAAGAGCAAGGACGAATACACTTTTTTGCATTCGGTCAGCGTATGCACCTTGATGGTCACCTTTGCGCACAGCATGGGTCTGGATGCGGCGATGGTTCGTCAGGCGGGGATTGGCGGCCTATTGCATGATACGGGCAAGATTCTGGTGCCCAATGAAATCCTCAATAAGCCCGGAAAACTGACTGACGCCGAGTTTGAAATCATGCGTTCGCACCCGACGGAAGGCTGGAAGATCATCCGCCAGATTCCCGGCATTCAGCAGATCCCGCTGGATATCACCCTGCTGCACCATGAGCGCATGGATGGCAGTGGCTATCCGAAGAAAATGCCCGGCGATGAAATCCCGCAGATCGTACGCATGTCCTCGATCGTGGATGTGTATGACGCCATTACTTCGGATCGTTGCTATCACCGCGGCATGCCGGCGCCCGACGGACTGCGCAAGCTCTGGGAATGGAGCAAATTCCATTTTGATCCGACCCTGGTGCAAGCTTTTATGCGTACCGTGGGGATTTATCCGGTGGGCTCGCTGGTGCATCTGGAATCAGGACGACTGGGGATCGTGATGGAACAGAATGAAGCAAATCTGTTGCAGCCCAAGGTCAAGGCGATTTTTAGCACCAAGTCCAACACTTATATCCCGCCGCAGGAAGTCGATTTGGGCAAGCCAATGGGGCGAGGAGGGGCGGATCGCATTGTGCGACACGAAGATCCAGCGAAGTGGAAAATCGACATCAGTCGTTATCTGCAAGGGGCTTAGGTTTGTGCCATCTCGGCCAATCCAGCGCCCACGGCGCACCGATTTCCTGCAGTTTTTCGGATAAACTCTGACTCTTGAATAAATCCCCCTCATCAGGCGGTGCAGTAAAGCATAGCGTCTCGCCCTTCCAGCTGAAGCGAAGCGCCCACGCGTGCAGGTAGCCGCGGTCAGCTGCGGTGCCGCCATAACGTGCATCGCCCAGCAATGGGCTGCCCAAGCTCTTCAGCGCAACCCTGATCTGGTGTGTGCGTCCGGTGCGCAGGCGAACCACAAATACACGCAGACCAGCATCGATGGAAAAACTGAAAAACTGCGTCACAGCCACTACGCCGTGATCGCGCGTAAGTTTCCATGATCCGTTGCGTCCCTTGCTCATCATCCCCTTAATCATGCCCTGCTTTTTGCTCGGTTTTTGATCGGAGATCGCCAGATAAAACTTGGCAATCTCTCCTTGCTCGAACAAAGCGCCTAATTCACGCGCCGCTTGCGGTGTGCGGGCAAACAAAATCAGCCCGGAGGTGATGCGATCAAGCCGATGAACTGGATACAGCGTCTCTCCCCATTGCGCTTGCAATTGGCTGGCGAAGCCGGGAATACCTTCTTCAGTATGAAAGCTGACATCGGCGGGTTTATGCGCGACGACGAAGTCGGGATGGCTGAATTTAATGCTGTTTTGAAAGTGCATGGTAAGGAAAAAGTGCTTTTAATCCAGAGGTCTATGAAAGATATGACTTGTCGTGTGGGTAAAACAGCAAAAACTGACAAGCTGGTTTTTCAAGCACGATAGCGCTGTGTATCATCGCCGAATCCTGACAATTTGCCGGTATTTTACATGCGCGCTCGCGTCCTGTTTTTGAGTCTTGTTTTTTGCAGTTCGGTGGCTTGGGCCGCGAATGATGATCTGGCTGGTCGCGTAGCCGCGCTGCAGTTTGACCAATCGGTGTTGCGCAACTCGGTCAATGACCAATTGCGTGAGCAAAATACCCGCTTGAATACAGAATTGATCGCACTGCGAGCCGAATTGAATCGTCAGGCGCAGGCGCAAACTGCATTACAAAATCAGGCGCGCTGGCAATTTATTGTTTTTACCGGATTGTTCTTGCTTGCGGCATCAGGCGCATGCGCTTTGCCGTGGTATCTGTCGAAAAAAAGAACCGATGCCGCGCGTAAAGAGGCCGAGCACAGCGCCCGCGATATCAAAGTCACCCGTGAATTACTCGAGCAGATGCGTGGTGATTTCAAAGCCATTCAAAGCAAGATGCGTGATTATCGCAGCGAGTTTGATTTGCGCTTGGCGGAAATGAAGTTGCATGA
>CAXYUI010000310.1:0-2403 GCA_964291975.1 uncultured Formivibrio sp.
CAGCGCGGTCAGCAAAGTGGTGCGCCAAGGGGAAAAAGTTATTGTGACCAGCCCTTCTGGCGAAGAAGAATTCGATGCCGTAGTGCTGGCTTGCCACGCACCCGAGGCGCTGGCGATGCTGGCGGATGCCAGCTTGCCGGAGCGCGAAATCCTTGGCGCTGTACGCTATCAGGCCAATAAGGCCTATCTGCACACCGACACCGCCTTGTTGCCCAAAACCCGTAAAGTTTGGTCAGCGTGGAACTATCTGGCGCCGCGCGGGCAGGGTGATCGTCATCCGGTTTGCGTGAGTTACCTTTTGAACGATTTGCAACCCTTGCCTTTTACAACGCCGCTGGTGCTCACACTCAATCCGCCCGCGCCGCCACGCCAAGATCAGACCATTGCGGTGTTCGATTACGACCATCCGCAGTTCGATACTCCCGCCAATATCGCGCAGCAGCGTCTGCCGGCGATCCAAGGCCTGAACCGCGCCTGGTTCGCGGGCGCGTGGACGCGCTATGGCTTTCACGAAGACGGCCTGCGCTCGGCCTTGAAAGTCGCGCGTGATTTCGACTGTTTGCCAGCTTGGGCGAAGCTTGATGACTGAGTCGCTGCAATTTTTTTCAGGCCGGGTCATGCATGACCGCTTGCGCCCCGTGCGCAACCGTTTCATCTATCCGGCTTTTTGGCTGAGGGCGAGGCTAGATGCGCCGCTAGCCAGTTCGCTGCTCTTTGGCTGGAATAGGGCGCGGCCGATGTCGTTGCGCTGGCGCGATTACGGCCCGCGCGACGGTAGCGATCCCTTGCCCTGGCTGCGCGCGCAACTGGCAGCCGCTGGCATGCCGCTTGATGGTGCGGTCTGGTTGGAGACTTTCCCGCGCATTTTCGGCTATGGCTTTAATCCGGTGAGCTTTTATTACTGCCACGATGGCGCAGGCGCTTTGCGCGCGGTGCTCGCTGAGGTCAACAACACCTTTGGCGACTGGCATTTCTATCTTTTGAGCGCGCCCGATGGCGGTGAAATGCGCTCAGGCGCAAAAATTCATGCCCGCAAGCTGATGCATGTCTCGCCCTTCTGTGCGATCGAAGGCCACTACGAGTTTCGTTTCCGCCTGAAAGACGACGCGGCTGCCGTGGCGATCGATTATTTCAATCAAGACGGTTGCGTGATCCGCACCGCGATCGCCGGTCGTGGCGAGCCGGCGACTAACCGTGCCTTGCTGGCCAGTTTCTTGCGCTGGCCGCTCTTTTCATTGGGCGTGATGGCGCGCATCCACTGGCAAGCCATCAAGCTCTTGGCCAAGCGCGTGCGCTTTCACCGTCAACCCGCGCCGCATTGTGGAGAAATGAGTCGTTCGGAGGTCTTGCATGAATCGCAGTGAAACCCTGGTCAAATTCCCGGCAGGCGTGCCGACTGCTGCGCGCTTGTTTATTAAGTTGCTGGCGCGTATCCGCGTAGGGCATTTGCAGCTCGTTACGCCAGAAGGCGATCGACTACTCTTGGGCGATACCCGCCATCCGCCATCCGCCGAGCTTGTCATTCACGACTGGCGCGCCTGCGCGCGCATCCTGAGCGCCGGTGACATTGCTCTGGGCGAGGCGGTGCGCGAAGGCTGGTGCGACAGCCCGGATCTGGCCGCGCTCTTGCATCTGGCGCTCGCCAACGAAGCGGCGCTGCAGCGCTTTGTGATGGGTGGTCGGCTCGCCAATCTCTGGTATCGGCTCAAGCATCTTTTGCGCCCGAACACGCGCGAGGGCAGTCGGCGCAATATCCACGCGCACTACGATCTTGGTAACGATTTCTACCGGCTCTGGCTCGATCCGACGATGAGCTACTCCAGCGCCCTCTTTGACGGCGATTTCAGCCGCGATCTGGCGAGTGCGCAGGCCGCCAAATACCAGCGCATCATCGACACCTTGCACATTGCGCCGGGCGCGCGCGTGCTGGAAATTGGCTGCGGCTGGGGCGGATTCGCCGAACATGCGGCGCGTCAGGGCATTGAGGTGCACGGCGTGACGATTTCGGCCGCGCAGCTTAGCTTTGCACGCGAGCGCATTGCCCGGGCGGGACTTGATGAGCGCGTCAAACTCGAGCTGTGCGACTACCGCGATCTCACCGGACAGTACGATCATGTGGTCTCGATCGAGATGTTCGAAGCCGTGGGCGAGCGCTTTTGGCCGGCGTATTTCGCCACCGTGCGCGAACGGCTTGTCCCTGGCGGCAGCGCCCTCGTGCAGACGATTTCGATCGCCGACGAACATTTCCTGCGCTATCGCGCCAGCACCGATTTCATCCAGCAGTTCATTTTCCCTGGCGGCATGTTGCCATCGCCCGAGATATTCCGCCGCGAAGCGACGGGCGCAGGTTTGCAAGTGAGCGATGCGCACGCCTTTGGCCGCGACTATGCCGAAACCCTGCGC
>CAXYUI010000311.1:0-2375 GCA_964291975.1 uncultured Formivibrio sp.
GGCGCCCACGCCGGTTGCACAAAATCCTGCTGCTGCATCAGCGCGGAAAGGATGTTGGCTCCGACCAGCACCGGCGGCAAGGCGGCTTCGACCGGCGTAGCCAGCGCCGCGCCGATGCCAGGGGCGGTCGCGCCGATCAGTACGATCTTGCCCCGGTATTTTTCCAGAGAAATTTTTCCCGAGGCGACGTCAAAAAAGGAATCCACTTCGAACGCCGGCTCATCGCCGCGCTGGCGTTGAAACAGCGGGCGAAGGGTGGCGTCGGGCGCGGTGCGCAGTGTCGCGCCGCTTAAACTCAACGATTCGCCCAAGATCAAACGACTTGGGTTTTGACCCAATGCGCGGCCTGCGGCCAGCGCGGTATAGCTCGGATAAATGGCATCGCCATGACGGAAGGCCAGCGCCACCTGGCGTAAAACGCCGTCCCGGTCAGGCTGCAAATTCTGACTGCCCACGCCCAGCGCGGCCGCGCCCAGTTTGGCCATCGGCAACACCGGCGCACGTACCGCTTGTGGCTGACCGAGCGCGGGATCGCCACCGGCTTCAATTTCGGTGCGTCGCAGAAAATCCGGCGCCTGTTCGGCGGAATCTTCTTCCCCCAACTGAAACAGGAAGGGCAACAGCACGCGACCACTGCGCGCCATGCTATCCGCCAACAATTGATCGACATCCAACTCGGCAAGCTGCGTGGCCAGTTCGGGTTCCAGATCGGGCGGAAAGCGTTCCGGATTGCCGCGCACGCGCGCCAGCAGGTTTTCCAGATAGGTCTGGCCGCGATCGCGCTGCGCTTCGGTGAACAAAATGGATTCAAGGATCAGCGCCGGCTGCGCTTTGGCCAGATGATCGAGAAACTGGGCATGGATTTCACGCGACCAGGGCCAGCGGCCGAGGTTGTCCAGACTGCGCTGGTCGATGGCGATCACCGCAATGCGCTCGGAAGCCGGCCGGATGGTCAGCCGCATGCCCAAGTCATAGCTGCGGTCTTCCAAGCGCTGCAACAGCGATGTGCCCAGCCAGAGCAAGGAAAAAAGGACGACGACCGCCAGTCCCGCCAGCCAGTCGCTCTGCCACCATTGCCGTTTAGCCATACCCCTGCCCATTTTTTTCATCCGCACAGTTTACTGTGCAAATGCGCGGGGGTCGCGTTTTTGCCTTGTCTGACGTGATCCGGGTCACGGAATTTCGGCGTAAGCCATGCGGCGCTGGATGATGGCCGCCTTGCGCAACATGCGGCTGTCATTGCGACGTTTGTCGTAATAGCGCGGATTAGGCACCATGGCCGCGAGCCGCGCCGCCTGCGCCGAACTCAGGCTGCCCGCGCTGGTTTTGAAGTAATGGCGCGCCGCTGCCTCGGCGCCAAACACCCCATTTCCCCACTCGATCACATTCAGATAAATCTCGAAAATCCGCCGCTTGCTCAGGCAAGCTTCCAGCATCACGGTGATGATGGCCTCTTCGAGCTTGCGCCAAGGCGTGCGCTTGGATGACAGAAACAGATTCTTGGCCAGCTGCTGGCTAATGGTCGAGCCGCCGGCGACGATGCGGCCTTTTTTCAGGTTCTTTTCCCAAGCCGTCTGGATGCCTTCCCAATCAAACCCTTCGTGCGCCAAGAATTTGGCATCTTCGCTCGCCACCAGCGCCCGCTTCAGGTTCGACGAAATGCGCGGGTAGGTCACCCAACGATGGCGCAATTCGGCTTCCGGATTTTTTTCCTGCAAGCGCACCAACTGCTCTTCCATAAACGCCGTTTCCGCCGGGTTGTGATCGCGCCACCACAGCACATGACCCAGAATCCACAGATTCCATAGCAAAAATAAACCGAGCAGTATCAACAGAATCAGAGCGAACCAGCCACCCGCCGAGCGTTGCGTTGCCATCAGGAAATACCGGGAAAGAAGTCGCGCGGATTATACCCGCCACCTTGCTCAGTACGGGCTTGCCTTACCGATAAAGCGATAACCCACGCCATACATGGTTTCAATCAACGCCAAATCCGGGGCGATGGCCTCCATCTTGCGGCGAATCTTGCGAATATGACTGTCGATCGTGCGCTCAGAAACAACGCGCCCATCTTGGTAGATGCCGGAAATCAATTGGCTGCGCGTGAACAAACGCTGGGGGGCTCGCGCCATGAGGCGCAACAATTGAAATTCGATCGCGGTTAGTCGCAAATCCTGCCCCGCGATCTCGGCGCGCCAGGCCGCCTCGTCCAAACGCAGTGCGGCGCACGGGACAGGATCATGCCGCATCAGGCTTTGGATCTGCGCCACCACGTCGTTCGCACTGAGCAAGATAAGCGGATGAGCCGCGGCTTGATGCAGCGCGTGGTCAGCTTCTCGTCCAGAAAACCCGGATCGCGCTAAATCCAGCAACAC
>CAXYUI010000312.1:0-2359 GCA_964291975.1 uncultured Formivibrio sp.
AGCCATTGTCGCGCGGAGCCGGATCCGCGGTCGGAAAGCGTCAGTACCAGGTGGCGGTGCCCGGAAGCAGCCAGGTCTAGCATGGCGATCAACCACTAAGGGATGGGAGATTGTAAACGGTGGGGGGAGAGTGCGGGAAAGGAGAAATCCGGCTGCGCCGTGTGCTTTCCGGTGGGTCAATGACCCGCCCTACGCCCCAATGCCGTTCACTTAAGGAAAAACGCCGTTCGCCCTGAGCCAGTCGAAGGGTGAAACGGCGTTTTACATGGATTTAAGCCACTCACGGTTCGACAAGCTCACCACGAACGGCTTAAGTGAACAGCATTACGCCCTAAGCCGCCTTTTTCACGGCAACTTACCCGCAGCGACCATCCGCGCCATCAAGAGCGGCATCGGCAGCCATTCAAGCAGATCATCGAACACGACTTCTCCATTGATCTCAGTGAGCGGACGATTGACGATCAGCGCATCGAAGTTGGCATTTTCGGCTTCCAGCCCTTCCGCCACGGCAATCAACTGGCCGCTCGCGTCAAACGCCCCGCGCCGGTTAGCGCCGTGCGAGATCACCACCGCAGGCAAGCCAACCGCGCTGAATGCCTCGCCATCGCTGGTCTGAATATCGCCTTGCGCGCACAAGGAAAACGATACGCCAGCCGGCGCGGCGACCATGCAGCCGCCAACGGTGAGCGGGTCGGTATCGGCCAACTCACCGGCGACCTGATAACTGAAGCGGCTGCCCCAGGCATCCACTCCTTTCACGCCCAAGTCCACCCAAGGCAAGGCGCCGCCAGTTTGCGTACAGCGCCCATTCACCAGCAACTCGGAACCAGAAGCCGGATCAGCCGGGCAAGGCAGACGGCCATGCATCAGCGCAAACCCGAGCAGGGCTTCGCGGATTTCGCGCAATTGCGCGCGTTGTTTTATCGGCAAAACCTGCGGCTTACCACACGCCAAGGAATTCCATAATCCCTTCCGCAGCGTTGCGGCCTTCGAAGATGGCGCGCACCACCAGATCCGCGCCGCGCACCATGTCGCCGCCAGCGAACACCTTGGGATTGCTGGTCTGGTGCTTGAACTTCTGGGCTTCCGGCGCCACGGTGCGGTTCCACTGATCGACCTTGATGCCGGCGGATTCGAACCAGGCAGCCGCTTCGGTCTGGAAACCGAAAGCCACAATCACATGGTCGCATTCCAGGATTTCGTCCGAGCCTTCGATCACCACCGGCTTGCGGCGGCCGTTGGCGTCAGCTTCGCCCATTTGCGTGGTCACAAGCTTCAGACCCAGGCTGCCGTCGGCGAGTTTTTCGATGCCGACCGGCTGACGGTTCCACAGGAACTCGACGCCTTCTTCCTTGGCGTTGGCGACTTCGCGCTTGGAACCCGGCATATTGGCTTCGTCGCGGCGGTAGGCGCAGATCACGCTCTTCGCGCCTTGGCGGATTGCGGTGCGGTTGCAGTCCATGGCCGTGTCGCCGCCGCCCAGCACCACCACGCGCTTGTCCTGCATGGACTGATGCAGCTCGTAACCCAAGGTGCCCAGATTGTGGCGCACGTTGTTGATCAGGAAAGGCAGTGCTTCGAGCACACCCGGCAGGTCTTCGCCCGCAAAACCGCCCTTCATGTACTTGTACGCGCCCATGCCCATGAATACAGCGTCGAAATTGGCGAGCAAGGATTCGAACGAGACATCGCGGCCGATTTCGGTGTTCAGGCGGAACTCGACGCCCATGTCTTGCATGATGGCGCGACGGCGGGCGATCACGTCTTTTTCCAGCTTGAATTCGGGGATGCCGAAAGTGAGCAGGCCGCCGATTTCTTCGTAGCGGTCAAACACCACCGGCTTGACGCCATTGCGCACCAGAATGTCAGCGCAGGCCAGACCCGCCGGGCCGGCGCCGATAATCGCGACCTTTTTGCCGGTCGGGATCACGCCGGACATATCCGGACGCCAGCCGGCCTTGAAGGCTTCATCGCTGATGTATTTTTCGACCGAGCCGGTGGTCACCGCGCCAAAACCGCCCTGGCTCAGCGTGCAACTGCCTTCGCACAGGCGGTCTTGCGGACAAACGCGGCCGGTGACTTCCGGCAGGCTGTTGGTCTTGTGGCTCAGTTCCGCCGCTTCAAAGAGCTTGCCTTCGTTGACCAGCTTCAACCAGTGCGGGATGAAGTTGTGCACCGGGCATTCCCACGAGCAGTAAGGATTGCCGCAGGAAAGGCAGCGACCGGCCTGCTCGGCGGCGTCGGCGGCGTCCAGGCCGGCATAAATTTCCTTGAACACGATCTTGCGGGCGGCGGCGTCGACCTTGGCGCCCGGATCGCGGCTGACATTCATGAATTGATACACGTCTTTTTTGGACAT
>CAXYUI010000313.1:0-2357 GCA_964291975.1 uncultured Formivibrio sp.
TCCAGCTTGAAACGACTTCCAGCCTGCATCCGGATTCGGCGGCCGTGCTCAATGTCACCGAAGATCACCTCGACCGTTACGACGGCATGCCCGGCTATGCCAAGGCCAAGGCGCGAGTCTCTGCTGGCAATGGCGTACAGGTGCTCAACCGCGAAGATTCCTGGTGCCAGAAGATGGCGCAAGCTGATCGCGAAGTCATCTGGTTCGGCGCGGATGCGCCGCGTGCCGCGAGCGAGTATGGACTCGTTGAAATCGCGGGCGACTTCAGCCTGCGCGTGGGCGAGCACGAATTCATGAAAGCCAGCGAATTGCCGCTGGCCGGTCTGCACAACGCGCTCAACGCGCTCGCGGCCATGGCGCTGACCCGCGCGATTGGCATTGAAGAAGCGCCGCTGGTGGCTGCGCTCAAGGCTTTCAAGGGGCTGCCGCACCGCGTCGAATTCGTCGCCGAAGTGGCTGGCGTCGCCTACTACGACGATTCCAAAGGCCCCAATGTCGCCGCGTCTGAAGCCGCGCTGAAGGGCATGACCCAGCCGGTGGTGCGGATCGCCGGCGGCGATGGCAAAGGTCAGGATTTTGGCCCGCTCTTGCCGGCTTGCGAGCGCATTTGCCGCGCGGTACTGCTGATTGGTCGCGACGGCCCGCAGATCGCCGAGGTGCTGAATGAGGCCAAGTCTGCGTTTATTGAAGCGGACGAGGACGAAGAAAACTTCTTGCCGGTGCTGCAAGTGCCCACGCTGGAAATGGCTGTGCAAATGGCTTCCGGGATGGCCGAGCCGGGTGATGTGGTGCTGCTCTCGCCCGCTTGCGCGAGCCTCGATATGTTCCGCAATTACGCGCACCGCGCCCAAGTGTTCATCGACGCCGTGAAAGCACTGGAGAGCGCGTGAAGAACCTCTTTTACCAGGCCCTGCAAAAGGTCAAACCCAGCATGAGCGTCTATGACCAGGCGCTCAGCTGGGCGGTCGTCCTTTTGCTCGCAATCGGTCTGGTCATGGTGTATTCGGCTTCGATCGCGATGGCCGAAGTCGACAAGGATACGGGCTATCGCTCGACCTATTTTCTGGCGCGCCATGCGGTTTTTCTGTGCATCGGTCTGGGCGCAGCCTTTGCTGCTTTCAGCTTTTCCACCCAGACCTGGCAGAAATGGGCGCCGCTTTTGTTCATCGCCGGCGTGGTGATGCTTGGACTGGTGCTGGTTCCCGGCATCGGCCGTGAAGTGAACGGCACCCGCCGCTGGCTTTCGCTGTATGTGATTAATTTGCAGCCTTCCGAGTTGATGAAGCTGTTTGCCGTGCTGTACGCCGCCGATTACACGGTGCGCAAAGCCATCAGCATGGGCGCGCACTTTATGGAGGGCGTGAAAAAAGTGCTGGCGCCGATGGCGGTGGTGATGGGCGTGGTCGGCGCGCTCTTGCTGCTCGAACCCGACTTTGGCGCTTTCGCGGTCATCACTGCGATCACCATGGGCTTGCTCTTTTTGGGCGGCTTTAACTGGCGCTTGTTTGCCGGGCTGATCGTGGTGCTGGGCGCGGCTTTTGTCGGACTGGTCGCCAGCTCGCCCTATCGTCGTGCCCGAGTGCTTGGTTTTCTCGATCCGTGGCAAGACCCGTATGGCAAGGGTTACCAGCTGTCGCATTCGCTGATCGCTTTCGGTCGCGGCGAAATCAGCGGCGTCGGCTTGGGTGGCAGCGTGGAAAAACTCTCCTACCTGCCGGAAGCGCACACCGATTTTTTGA
Organism: uncultured Formivibrio sp.; assembly: GCA_964291975.1. Taxonomy (GTDB): domain Bacteria; phylum Pseudomonadota; class Gammaproteobacteria; order Burkholderiales; family Chitinibacteraceae; genus CAXYUI01. The sequence continues at coordinate 1,740 of CAXYUI010000313.1, forward strand.
TGGCCATCATCGCCGAAGAGCTGGGTTTTGTCGGCGTGGCGCTGGTGGTGGTGCTGTTCGCTTTTATCGTGTGCCGCGCCTTCATGATCGGCATTCAGGCCGCCAAGCTTGAGCGCCATTATCAAGCGCTGGTGGCACAAGGCGTTGGCATCTGGATCGGCGTGCAGTCGGTCATCAATTTCCGCGTGAATATGGGTCTGTTGCCGACCAAGGGTCTGACCCTGCCGCTGCTGTCGTTTGGCGGTTCCGGCATCGTCGCCAACCTGATCGCCATCGGCGTACTGATGCGGATCGACTATGAAAACCGCCAGCTGCTGCGGGGGTATGGACGATGAATAAGCGTGAGGTGTCAGGTGTGAGGAGTGAGGTGAGGGAGGGCGATTTGCGCACTGGCCTCGAATCTCACACCTCACGGACTCTATTGGTTATGGCCGGCGGCACGGGTGGGCATATTTTCCCGGCGCTGGCGGTGGCCAATGCCTTGCGTGCCAAAGGCTGGAAAGTCGTCTGGCTGGGCGCTGCGGGCAAGATGGAAGAAAAAATCGTGCCGCAAGCCGGCATCCAATTGGAGACGCTGGCGATTTCCGGCGTGCGCGGCAAAGGGCTGTTGACCCAACT
>CAXYUI010000314.1:0-2357 GCA_964291975.1 uncultured Formivibrio sp.
CGCGCCCAGTCCGCCTTTGGCGCCCGCCCAGCTACTTTTGACAATCGCCGCCCAGATCAGCAGGTCGGCGCGTTGCGGCGCGGCCACGCTGGCCTGATCGGCTTTCTGGCTCAGGCTTTGCAGGCAGCCTTCCTTTTGTTTGGCGGCGGTCTGGTACTGGCAGACCGCCCATTGTTGCTGGATGGGGTCGAGCATTTCATCGGCCTGGGCCAGCGGCACGGCGGCGAGGGCGATCAGGGCAAGCGTTTTTTTCATGTGTTTTTCTCCTGTGGGGATGAGGTTCTTCCCGCGTGGCGGGCAATGACGGGGAGCTGTTTGGCCAGCGCCTTGTCGACAAGCGCAGGCAAGAGCGCGTTGAGCCGGGTGAACAGCGCTTCCGGCCAGCCCAGCCAGCGCCAGCGCGTTTCGCGAATCAGCGCGTCGGCGATTTGTTCGGCGACCCAGTGCGGGCTGTCCATCTGAACGCCGAGTTCGCTGTTGAGCGCGTACACCGCTTCGGAATTGAGCGCGGTGCGCGTGGCGCGCGGGGCCAGATACAAAACTTTCAGTCCGCTGCCGGTGAGTTCGCGGTGCAGGGCTTCGCTGAAACCGCGCAGCGCAAACTTGCTGGCGCAGTACACGCTGTAGCCGGGGTAGCCGATCGCGCCCAGGCTCGAACCGATGTTCATGATCAGGCCGGGGCGGCGCAGTCGGGGCAAGAGGGCGCGGGTCAGCAGAATCGGCGCTTCGATATTGAGCGCGATCTGCGCGTGGATTTCGTCGGCGCGCTGGTCTTGCAGCCAGGCAAAGGTATTGCTGCCGGCGTTGTTGAGCAGAATGTCGATGCCGGCCACGATGCGCGGATCGCTGGCGAGCCGTTCGCGCTCGCTGGCGTTGCACAGGTCGGCGCTCAGGCACTGGTGCCGTTCCGGGTGGGCAAGCTGGGCGCGCAGGTTTTCCAGCCGCGGCAGATTGCGCCCTTGCAAGATCAGATTTGCGCCTTGCGCCGCCAGCGTTTGCGCGATGGCTTCGCCAATGCCGCCCGCAGCGCCGGTAAGCAGAATGGTTTTGCCGGCGAGCTTCATGAGTGGGCATCCAGCAGGCTGTAGAGCATGTCGCCATACAGCCGGTACACGACTTGGCTGGCGTGGATGATGGCGGCCTGGTCGGCCGGGCTTTCCACCTTGTCCATCAGCGTGGCGAAAAACTTGAGGTGCTCCTGATCGAGCGTGCCGTGCGAAGTCAGGTAGCTCATGGCGTTGGCCGGCAAGCCCAGGCCTTGCTTGATCTGTTCGGCCACGGTGAGCGCAATGGCGACGCTGGTGCCTTCGAGCACATGCACCATGCCAAAGAAACCCATCGGATTGCCACGCGCGATCTGGTCGTACAGAAAAGCCACCATCAGTTCAATCGGCAGGCCCGGCTCGCCGTGGCGCACGGCTTCGGCGTCGCCGCCGAGCGCGGCGATGTCATTCAAAATCCATTCCTGATGGCCGTATTCTTCGTCGATGTATTCAGCGATCGCGCCGCGCACCCATTCGTAATCCTGCGGCAGGCGTGCGCCGGTGGCCATCAAGAGCGGAACAGTGTGGCGAACGTGGTAGTAGGCCTGGCTCAGAAAAGCGATGTACAGCTCGCGGTCGATCTTGCCGGCGCGGCAAGCGGCGATCACCGGCGCGGCCATCAGACGGTCGCGCTCAGTGGCGGTGGCGGATTCAAGTTGGGCGTAAAAGCTCATGCGGTTTCTCCGGTAAGTTGCTGGATCTGGGTTTGATAGGTTTGGGCGAGCAGCGCGCGCCGTGGCCGGCCATTGGGTGTAAGCAAGCCGGAAGCCACGGTGGGCGGGGTTTCGGGGATAAACCAGTGGTGCACGCGGGCGTAGTCGGGCAGGCGGACGTTGAGTTGTTCGATCTGCGCGGCCAGCTGGTCTTCAAGGCCAGCGCGCGGCACGACGAGGGCCACGTTTTGCGGCAGGCCGTCGCCAAAAATCACCAGGCGGGCAATCGCAGAAAAAGCTTCGGCTTCGGATTCGATCCATTCGGGCGAAAAATTGCGGCCGAAAGCGGTGATCTGCACATTTTTCTTGCGGCCGGTGATCTGCAAAAAACCGTCGTCATCAAAACGGCCCAGATCGCCGGTGGCGATGGTGTCTGTGCTGTTGGTGGCTTCGCCGAGATAGCCCAGCATCGCCGCGCCCTTGACCAGGATTTCGCCGTCGGCGGCGATTTCGACTGAAAGATGCGAGAGCGGCTGGCCAACGCAGCCGATGCGATCCCGACCCGGCGCGTTGAGCGCCACCACCGAGCCGCATTCAGACAGGCCGTAGCCTTCATAAGCCGGAATGCCGAGCGCACGCGCTTGGCGTACCAGATCGGGCG